>NZ_CAKZPW010000270.1:0-2330 GCF_937139385.1 uncultured Maritalea sp.
CACAAAGGATTTTGTGGATTTTTGGCGTGGATATACGTCAAGCCATCAATTGGTGCTGTAGGGGCTTTAAAATGGCTCATTTGCGTAAATCACCAAAGGAAATGTCCAGCGATTGAATTCTTCGGCTAATTCTTGGCCAATCTTTCTGCAAAAAACGACGACGTTCATGTGCCAACAAGAGCGTTTTGGCATCCTTCGTCACAAACATCCCAAGACCCCTACGCTTTTCAACTGCTCCTAGTGCAATCAGGGCGTGATATCCTCGTGAGATTGTGGTGCTGTTTACGCCTAGGTCACTTGCTGCGACTCTGATTGAGGGCAATTGAACCCCTGCACCAATTTGGTTTGTCAGGATTTGGTGCACCACTATCTCTGTGACTTGAACGTTGATATCCATATCGTTGCGTAGAATGCGGCGTTTATTGTGAAAGATGCTTGTCATGACCTTTCCCCAAATATGTTGTTCATAGCGGTTTCAAAGTTAGCTCGGGTAATAACAGCGCGATTACCAGCTATACCGTCATAAGCAGATTGGCCGTTTTCCAATGGAAAACCTGCCCAAACGTTTGCAATTCGGTCCATAAATGCCTTTGTGGAGATTTCATGGTTCTGGAATTTCTGCCAACCCGCATCATTGAGCAATCTTAAAGCCAGTTGATCTTGAACCTGCTCAGAGAACCTTTGATCTAAGCTCAATTTTTCAGCCTGAACCAAATAGGCCAGGGTGTCCGGTATGATCTGATATCGACCAATCGCGTGAAACTGGTTGGGTGTCGCCTCAATCCACTCGAAAACTTCCCCAATGGTCAGCTTTGTCGGATTGTGCAGCGGTTTGATTTTTGCTTTGTGGTGGACCGCATCATATTGCAGGTGAGGGGCCTCGACAGAAGCGATCAGCGAGAAGAGCTGATCAAGCTTTGTCTTGCCCTCAAATTGTTTGGGTAAGGCGGCAAGTTTGAACTCTTGACCCATAACCGATTTTTCAAATGCGATCTGGCTCTTCCAATTCGATTGACCAAATGTCCAATCTGACTTGTTGGAGACTTTTTCTTCGAGTGTGAAACTGCCGTTTGTTGACCATCCTGCAGCTTCACTAGTTTGAACACCTAAAGTCAGTCCAAAAAGAACGGTCGCATATAGAATGCTGACCTTTAGTTTCGTGGGCCAATTGTTCTGAGATTCAATGATCCAAAAGTTTCTTAAGGGAGAATTCGCATGAAGAATGCTCATCAAGGTACACACGGAACGCAGCTCCACTGCAGGCCAGTTAAGGTGTTGAAAACATTGGTGAAAACAGGTGTTTAGACATGGTTTTACTGGCGAGTAAAATTTTGTTATATATTTCAACGGGTTATGGAGCGGCTGGGCAAAGTGACCAGCGTTTTTTGATGCGACTGGGCAAAATGACCCGAGCCTTTTTGGCAAAACTGGGCAAAATGACCAGAACGATGACGTGAGGATATCAGCATTACGAAACAACACTAATCACGCTCCAGTTCATCATCTTCGACCTCAGCTTCCTTCTCGTCGGCAATTGAGCTTTTGGACATCTCTTGTTCTTGAAATCGCCTATGCAGAATGTTCAATCCAGGAGTTTCTCGATCAGGTACTTCGACCGTCTTTGCAACGAGTAACTGTGACATAGCTGCAAGCTCTTTCATCGCTGCCTCGAGTTCACCGTCTACGCCGGCAACAGAAGAGATTAACATGCTCTGCATTATTGAAATTGCGTTTGCCACGGCACGTTGGTTAGCGTTGATGGCCTTCATATGAGTGTCGAACAACTTTTCAACTCGGCCGGCCACGCTCGTGCGATCACTCACGGGTGTCCGGCGTCAGCATTTGATAGACAGATTGATGTTGTTGCTTAAGAGATGATTTTTGGTTCATCGTAGCCCTTATGGAGCGCAGATGAAGCAGAAATCAGTTGGAAGCCGTTCAAGTTCAGAAAAGCTTGTTCGCACGATTAAGCGCAAGACCCGTCGGCAATATGGTGCCGAGGAAAAGATCCGCATTGTTTTGGACGGTTTGCGCGGTGAGATGAGCATTGCCGAACTGTGTCGGCGTGAAGGTCTTGCTGAGAGCATGTATTACAAATGGTCCAAGGAATTTCTCGAGGCAGGCAAGCAACGCTTAGCTGGTGATCTGGTACGTGAAGCATCAAGTGATGAGGTCAAGGGTCTGCGCAAAGAAGCGCGAGACCTGAAGGAAGTTGTTGCAGAGCAGACATTGGAACTCAGGCTGCTTAAAAAAAGCATGATCGGGGATGGGGAGGATATCGAATGAGATACCCCCCATCCGAGAAGCTGGAGATCATCTGGATGGTGGAG
>NZ_CAKZPW010000271.1:0-2571 GCF_937139385.1 uncultured Maritalea sp.
GTCTCATTTAGATTCTATACCATAAGACGAGACCATAAATTCCTCGTGCTACCGCAACTCAATTCACACTCTGAGCGCTTCTGCGTGTCGGACGATTTTTCGTGCTTTGGTTTGGAAGTTAGGTCCCGGATCAAGTCCGGGACAGCCAATCCTGTTGGCGTGCCGCCAGCATGGGAAAACACACCGGCGGCATGCAAAAACCTTCCGGCGGTGCCGGGCCAGACTGGGCGGCGTGAGCGCCAAAAGACCAGCCTGCGCGGCGAGAGCGCCAAAAAAAGCGGAGCGAACGCGGTGCGCGACGGCGGCACGAACAGAGTACCGCGCACTGTGACGTCAAAGGCCTTACAAAAAAAGCCCCGGTAAGAACCGGGGCAAATATTTGGGAGGTCATCTAAGTTGAGTTCATGCTAGGCCAGCAAAAGTTAAGACTTTGCCTTCTTCTTCTTTTTCTTTTTAGGCGCATCTTCTGCATTATCTTCACCTGCCGCTTTGTTGGGATCCCGAATGACTTCGATCTTCACCTTAGCCAGCACACCAGCAAGGCCACCAAGGATGGCAAGCCACGGCGCTGCGAGCATCACCACACCGCCAACAACCACGCTGCCGGTCAGTGGTACTTCAATCACCAAATCATCATTGGCCGAGCGGATACGTAGCTTGCGCACATTGCCTTCAGAAACCAGTTTGGTGATTTCTTCCACAAGCTTGCTGCCCGCCACTTCAATCTCTTCGGTGAAGCTTTCCCAGCCGCCCTTAGGCTCTTCAGAATTTTTGCGCTTTTCATCAACCATCATAGGTCTCCTTTGCTGCAATGTACGCCAAATGTGGGCATTAGCGCGCAAAGAACAAGGCGCAACGGGGCAAATAATTGCCGCCGCTGCGCCTTGAAATGCCTCAATCTGTGCCCTAGTGGGGCGAATTCAGTTGATTTTGCTTAGCTTTTATCGCCGGGGCGAATGTCTGTGTAGGTCTTGGTTGCCGGTTTGCCGCGGAATGTGACCCAGAAAAAGTTCAAAACATAAACCCCAGCGGTCTGAAACACACCCTCTTCGGTCAAGCGACGCCCAGAGGTGCGCATAGGCAACTTAAAGGTCCATTTGACCGGACCAACCTTTGAAAGCCGCACAGCGATGTCTGTGTCTTCGCCATAAAAGGAAATTGAGGTGTCATAACCGCCAGCCTTAAGCCAAGCCGAACGGCGGATCACAAAGTTTCCACCCTGGATCATCGAGCCAACTTTAAGCACAAAGCGATTGAGCAAATAAACCGCAAAGGAAATGTAATAAAAGAACCGCACCAGCATTTGGTTCCAAAGCGAAAGGTCATAATAGATATAAGGACCGCTTAGACCAACAAGCTCAGGTCGTTTCTCAAATGTGGACATGACGGTTTCAATCCAACCGTCTGGCAATTCGGTGTCTGCATCAAGGTTAGCCACAAGCTCAGCGGTGGAGGCGTTAAAGCCCGCACGACGCGCATAAACCAAGCCCTTGTCGAACTCATCAACAACGGTTACGCCCTCAAAACTCTGGGCGATCTCCTTGGTGCGGTCCGTCGAAGCATTATTGACCACGATGATTTCGCATTCAACGCCCGAACTCTTCACCCGCTTGGTGACAGATTCAAGACAACGTCCGATTAGGCCTTCTTCGTTAAAGGCCGGAATAACAAATGCCAATTGCATGAGAGCTCCTTAAATTGGCACTTCAATCAGATGAAATGCCCCGCCGCTTCGCTCAAAACTATCCCCGTCCCTCAATTACTACATATAATGGGCGCAAATAGCGATGCTGCGGGCGGGTTATGCCCAAAATTGGAGAATTATTCAACCCCGAAGTGTTTGAATACCCGCATTGCAAACAGCGTAACCCATCTGCTGGGTTGCCCTGCCCGCTCCATATCAAAGTGGGTTTGCCCCGGATGTTTGGCCTGCACATTCCAGCGGCCATCTTTGCGACGTTTCTTTTTGAGCACGTCAATGGCGGGCTGCAACCGATCATCCCAAGGGTGTTTTGCGGCCTGCAAATAATCCAACGCGCGCAGGATGGAGTAATACCAACGATAGGGATAAGAGAGTTTTAGAAAACGTTTTTCAATCAACAAACCGGTGCGGTCCGAAATAAACAATTGATGCAAAAGCATAAATTCTTCTGCCTGTCGCACCGCAACCCGCACATCAGCAGCGCGATATGTGTAACCAGCATTCAAATAGCTCAAGAACCCTTCTAGCACCGAGCAGGTTGTATGCAGAGACGAATGATGTGGTTTGCCGCGATTGGAGCGACAATTAAGACCGCCATCCGCCATATGTTGACCCAGCAAAAAATCTACGATGGATTTCAAATCGTCTTCAGGTAATTGGAAGTAGCTAGCATAATGAAGAAACATGCCATTTACACAAACATCACATACCCCCTTCGCCCCAAACGGCCCAATACCGCCATCAACGGGGGATTTTTCAGAATTTCTAATTCCATTTTTGTCTCATTTCGATATTATTTTTTTCCATTTCATTCCGAAAAATCACTCAATGTGACAAAATATATAGAAGTCAAGAATAAAATCCATGTA
>NZ_CAKZPW010000272.1:0-2065 GCF_937139385.1 uncultured Maritalea sp.
ACCGAAAGGCCAAAGATCAATCCAGAAAAACTGCTGCCGCAGAGCAAAAAGCCGACCCAATCCAGCTTCCGTTTTTCGCGATAACCTGTGCCGCTTAGATATTTGCTTGCCAAAATGATGCCAATGATCCCGATGGGGATGTTTATGTAAAAGATCCAGTGCCAAGAGAAATAGGTGGTGAGAAAACCACCTACAGGTGGGCCAGCAAGTGGGCCAAACAAGGCAGGCACTGTCAACCACGCCCATGCGTTGATCAATTCTTTCTTCGGCGTATTCCGAATGAGAATGAGCCGCGATAGTGGGGTCATCATTGAACCACCAACACCTTGAACAAATCGAGCCAAAACGAATGTCAAAAGTGAGTCGGCAAACGCACATGCAATCGAGCCCAACATGAACACAACAATCGCGCCGCGAAAAACGTTCCGCGCGCCAAATCGGTCCGCCATCCATCCGCTAATTGGGATGAAGATGGCAAGTGCTACAAGGTAGGATGCTAATGCCAGTTTTAAGGAAATAGGTTCAGTGCCAATGTCCGCAGCAATGGCGGGCAGGGAGGTGGCAATCACCGTGGAATCCATCATTTCCATAAAAAGGGCCACCGCTAATATAAGCGGCGTGATGCGGTTGGACATAATTACCTAAAGACTCAGTGGTTGGACCAGCAGTGTCGCACGGCACCCCAATTGATGCAATTGTCATACAAAATTTGTCTTATAGGCCTCTATGCAAAAGGTTGAGGCCATGTTAATGACCCTCGCCAACCAGTAGAATGGTGGCGATGCTCTCCACCAGTCTCACGCATACCCAAAATTCGTGTCTTTAGACGGAGGCTTACGCCCGTGGCAAAAATCATTTCTTCAGCAACCGGTGATACCGCATTAACGTTTGACGACGTTTTGTTGCAACCAGCTCAATCTAGCGTAATGCCCGCTGACGTTGATCTCAAAACAAATGTCACCAAAGATATCGTGTTAAACTTGCCCATTCTTTCTTCTGCAATGGACACTGTGACCGAGAACAAAATGGCGATCGCATTGGCCCAAGCGGGCGGCATGGGCGTTATTCACCGCAACTTGACCCCAGAAGAGCAAGCTGAGCAAGTCAAACAGGTCAAGCATTTTGAAAGCGGTATGGTGGTAAACCCAATCACTATCGGCCCAGATGCGACACTATCT
This sequence comes from uncultured Maritalea sp., assembly GCF_937139385.1. Classification (NCBI taxonomy): domain Bacteria; kingdom Pseudomonadati; phylum Pseudomonadota; class Alphaproteobacteria; order Hyphomicrobiales; family Devosiaceae; genus Maritalea; species uncultured Maritalea sp. The sequence continues at coordinate 1,179 of NZ_CAKZPW010000272.1, forward strand.
GATGCGCTCAACGTTATGGAAAGTCGCAATATCTCGGGCATTCCCGTTGTCGAAAACGGAGGCTCTGGCGGCCGCAAATCTGGCAAATTGATTGGCATATTGACCCACCGCGATGTGCGATTTGCGTCAAATCCGAACCAGCCGATCTCTGAACTCATGACGCATGAGAACCTGATTACGGTGCGCGATGGTGCCTCCCAAATTGAAGCGAAGCGTTTGTTACACGCCAACCGCATTGAAAAGCTTCTTGTGGTTGATGATGCTTATAATTGTGTTGGTTTGATCACGGTAAAAGACATCGAAAAAGCCCAGCTTCACCCCAATGCGATCAAAGACAGCAAGGGCCGTCTTCGTTGTGCCGCAGCTTCAACGGTGGGGGACAAAGGTTATGAGCGTTGTTTGCAGCTAATCGATGCTGAAGTTGATTTGCTGGTAATCGACACAGCCCACGGCCACAATGTGGAAGTGGCAAAAATTGTTACACGTCTCAAAAAAGAAAACTCAAAGGTCCGCATTGTCGCTGGCAACGTGGCAACAGCCGCTGCAACTCGCGCGCTGATCGATGCTGGCGCGGATGCGGTTAAAGTGGGCATTGGCCCAGGCTCAATTTGTACAACACGTATTATTGCCGGTGTCGGCGTTCCTCAGCTTGCCGCCGTTATGGGTTGCGCTGAAGAAGCGGCAAAATCTGGCATTCCAATTATCGCGGATGGCGGAATCAAATTCTCAGGTGATTTGGCTAAAGCATTGGCCGGCGGTGCAAATTGCGCCATGGTTGGCTCGCTTTTGGCGGGCACTGACGAAAGCCCAGGCGAAGTTTACCTCTACCAAGGTCGCTCATATAAGTCCTACCGTGGCATGGGATCTGTTGGCGCCATGGCTCGGGG
>NZ_CAKZPW010000273.1:0-2748 GCF_937139385.1 uncultured Maritalea sp.
TTCGCGCGGCGTAAAATCAGTATCGAACGAAACGACTTTCTTTAAGGATATAAATGACTTCGAGGAACTTTCTAAGGTGATGTTACGTCTGTCAGAAGAAGTCAGCAGCCGCATGAAAGCCAAAGACCTTGCCGGTGACACCATAACGTTAAAACTCAAAACAGCTGGATTTGCCACGCGAACACGGCGCCGCCAACTCCTCTCTCCAACTCAATTGGCACACATAATCTATGAAACAGGTCAATCGATGTTGGAGAAGGAAGTGGGCATGACCAGCTTCAGGCTAATCGGAATTGGTGTATCAGGCCTGTGCAAAGCCCCAGCAAGTGACCCTGTCGATCTAATTGATCCAAAGGTTGCTCGCAAAGCAGCCGCCGAACGCGCAATGGATAAGGTGCGTGACCGGTTTGGTAAAAAAGCGGTCTTGCGCGGCAAACTAATGAGCGTCAAAAAAGAAGAAATCAAGAGCGACAAAGATTCGCCAAAACCAAAATCAACCTAGGGTACAACCATGACACCTGAAGAAAAAATTATTGAACTTGGCTTTCAATTGCCTGCCCCTGTCGCACCACTAGCCAGCTATGTGCCAGTGCAACGCACGGGAAATCTGTTGCACATTTCAGGGCAACTGCCAATGGATGCTGAGGGCCTTCGCAAAGGTCGCTTGGGGGACAATGTTGGCGTTGAACAAGCACAACAAGCTGCGCAAATCTGTGCCCTCAATATTCTTGGACAAATAAAGTCGAGTGCAGGTGTGGATCTATCCAACATTAAACAAGTTATCAAACTCGGCGTGTTTGTAGCCTGTACCGACGATTTCAATGAGCATCATCTTGTGGCAAATGGCGCATCTGACTTGATCGGCCAAGTCTTAGGCGACAAGGGAAAACACGCCCGTGCCGCTGTTGGTGTGCCTTCGCTTCCGCTCGGCGCAGTTGTCGAAATCGAAGCGATTGTTGAGATTGCGGATTAATGGACGATATTGCAGCTGCTTTCGCTCAGCCAATTGCCCATCGTGGTCTTCATAACCACAAAAAGGGTATTATAGAAAACAGTGCAGACGCGTTTGCAGCTGCAATAAATGCGGGCCTTGCCATCGAATGCGACTTGCAGCTGACAGGCGATGACCAACCTGTTGTGTTTCACGACTACACTCTTGATCGTTTGACGGCACAATCTGGTAGGCTGAGGAGCATAAGTGCCGATCAATTCAGCCGCATCCCGCTCAAAGGGAGCCAAAACAAACCCCAGTCCTTTGCCGATCTGTTACAGCAAGTCGACGGACAGGTACCGCTTATTGTCGAACTGAAGTCCCAACATGATGACAATTCGCAATTGGCAAAGCATACAGTTGAAGTGGCCCAAAACTATGAGGGACCGTTGGTGTTTAAAAGTTTTGATCCAAAGCTTTTAGTCGACCTGCGACGCCATGCCTGCCCTTGGCCAATCGGCGTAGTATTGGAACGCGAGAAACCAAAAAACGCACCATGGATTGTGGGATTTCTGCTTCGCCATCTCCTACATTGGCCGTGGACAAGGTTTAGCTTCGTTTCCTGTAACGTAGATGATTTGGACCTTCCAATGGTGCGGTTGTGCAGAACGCTCGGCTACAAAGTGATGACATGGACAGTAAAGAACGAGGCGCAACACGCCAATGCAGCCATTTATGCGGATCAAGTCGTCTTTGAAGACGAAGGGCTTTCCCAACTCGACAAAGGCAAAAAGTGAGCAAACAATCAGCGCCCATTATTGCAAAGACCTTTGGCTCAGCGACACAGATTGGGGCTGACAGTTGGAATGCTTGCGCTGGTTCTACAAACCCATTTGTTCAATATGCCTTTTTTGATGCACTTGAACGTTCGGGCAGCGCTTCGGCTCTGAGCGGCTGGCAACCTCAGCATATCGCGCTAGTCGATCAAAACGACATCGTCTTTGCCATAATGCCAGCTTACATCAAAAGCCACTCACAAGGCGAATATGTGTTTGACCACGCTTGGGCAGATGCATATGCGCGCGCTGGCGGCAACTATTACCCAAAGCTGCAAATTTCTGTTCCTTTCACGCCCGCCTCTGCCCCCAAACTCCTCATAAGGCCTGATGCCCCTACTGAAATGCTTGCCGCCCTGCCCGATGCCGCCGCGTCGGCAACAATCCAACTAGGGTGCTCTTCTGCGCATGCTACATTCCTTTCAAAAAACGAGCTTGCTGTTTTCAAATCAAATGGCTGGCTTGAGAGAAACGATCAACAGTTTCATTGGACCAACAACAACTTCACAAATTTTGATGACTTCTTAGAGAGCCTGACTTCACGCAAACGCAAATCCATTCGCAAAGAGCGGCGCGAAGCATTGGCCAATGGAATCAATGTGGTGTGGAAAACCGGGAGCGAAATCACGGAAGCGGATTGGGATGTGTTTTTTGAATTCTATCAAGACACTGGCGCGCGAAAATGGGGCTCGCCATACCTCAATCGCACTTTCTTTTCTATGATCGGCAAAAGCATGGCCGACCGGATACTGTTGATGTCTGCAAAGGACGAAGATCGTACGATCGCTGGTGCGCTCAACTTCATCGGGTCAGATACCTTGTTCGGGAGATATTGGGGATGCAATACCCATGTGCCCTTCCTGCATTTCGAATTGTGCTACTATCAAGCCATTGATTTTGCGATTCAAAACCGCCTAAAGCGTGTAGAAGCGGGCGCACAGGGTGGCCACAAACTTGCCCGCGGCTATGAACCAGTAACAA
>NZ_CAKZPW010000274.1:0-6083 GCF_937139385.1 uncultured Maritalea sp.
CCCGAGGGCGAGGTTGTAAAGCTAGATGAGCCATTCCCTGGCACACCATATTTTGAAACTTTGGGCGAGTTTGATTTCTACATGGATCAGCCTGTGGAGATTAAATCTGTACAAACGGCTGCGGAACGTATGCCCAAACAGGTGTTTTACCTGCCGGCTCTATTGCTGCTGGGCTTTGTGATCATGTTGCAACGCCGTCGGCAAACTCAACCCGCATTTTAATAAGGAGAGCATTGATGTTTACATCTGTTTTGTTGCCAATCGATCTGAACCAAGAAAGCTCTTGGGATCGAGCTTTGCCAGCCGCCGAGCAAATTGCGCGAGACTATGGCGCCAAGCTCACCATTATGAGCGTGTTGCCCACTTTCGGCTTGCCCGCCGTTTCGCAATACTTCCCTGAGGGGTTCGAAAAGAAAGCCGAAGGCGCAGCAAGTGAAGCCTTAAAGAGTTTTGTGCGGGATAAATGCACAAACCCAGATCAGGTGAAACTGCATCTGGCGCACGGCACGATCTATGATGAGATTTTGCAGTACGCCGCAAAAATTCAATGCGATCTGATTGTTATGGGATCGCATCGACCTGAATTCAAAGACTATTTGCTTGGTCCTAACGCTGCTCGCGTTGTGCGGCATGCCAAGCAATCGGTTTTTGTTGTCAGACCAACATAAAAGAACGCATCAGCGGAACAAAAAAATGTGTGCAGATCATGTGTTTCCACGCCACTCCCGCGTGGACCCTCCTGTCGTCGTATCTGGCGATGGGCCTTGGCTCTTTGATGCCAACGGAAAGAAATACCTGGATGGATGTGGCGGTGCCGCCGTGTCTTGTTTGGGCCATTCGGCTAAGCCGGTTTTGGACGCGGTAAAACTGCAGCTTGATAAGATCGCTTACGCGCATACTTCGTTTTTTACTTCGGAACCTGCGGAGCGATTGGCCGACAAGCTGGTCGAATATGCGCCGGACAACATGGAGCGTGTGTATTTTGTTTCAGGTGGATCTGAGGCAACTGAAAGTGCGATCAAATTGGCGCGTCAGTATTTCCTCGAAATTGGCCAGCCGCAACGCAGACACATAATTGCGCGCAAACAAAGCTATCATGGCAATACGCTTGGTGCATTGTCTGCCGGTGGCAACATGTGGCGCAAAGCGCAATTTGAACCGCTTATGGTGCCTTCGATGGTGCATATTGATGCTTGCCATTATTGGCGGTTTGCTGAGCCAGGTGAAAGCGAATTTGATTATGGTCAACGGGTGGCGAACCAGCTTGAGGAAATGATTTTAAAGTTGGGCGAGGATAGTGTTGCAGCTTTCATCGCAGAGCCGATTGTTGGGGCAACAATGGGCGCTGTTTTGCCTGCCGAAGGCTATTACGATCGCATTCAAGAAATCTGCCACAAATATGGCGTGCTTTTGATCATGGATGAGGTGATGGTTGGATGTGGGCGCACAGGCACGTTTTTTGCTTCTGACCACTACAACATAAAGCCAGACATGATTTGTATTGCCAAAGGCATTGCTGCAGGAATCCAACCTTTGGCGGCCATGATCTGCTCTGGTGAGATTTACGCCGCCATTAAAGAGGGCAGTGGTTTCTTTCAACATGGACATACTTATTTGGCGCATCCCGCCGCTTGTGCTGCTGGTCTTGCCGTCATTGAGGAAATTGAAAGCAAACAGCTTCTTGTTCGCGTCAATGAGTTGGGAGCGAAGCTTGAAGCAGGTTTGCACAAAGCATTCGGACAACATCCGCATGTGGGAGATATTCGAGGTAAAGGGCTGTTCTGGGGACTTGAATTGGTGAAAGATCGCCAAACAAAAGTGCCATTTGAGCCAAGTTTAAATATAGCAAGGCGGGCCAAAAAGATTGCCTTTACTGAAGGATTGATGATCTATCCAATGGGGGGCACTATAGATGGCAAGAGCGGCGATCACATATTACTCGCTCCGCCATTCATTTATGAAGATGAGCACGTTCACTTGTTGATCGAGCGCCTGACGACGACACTTGAGCGCGTGTTTGAGGAGCAAGCAGCAGCTTGATGAAGAGACCTTACATTTTGGTTGCGCCCAATGGGGCTAGACGGAACAAGGACGATCATCCGCAATTGCCAATGACAATCGGTGAGATTGTTGAAACAGCAAAAAGCTGCTTTGAGGCAGGTGCAGATGGTATTCACGCACACGTGCGCGGCGCGCAAGGCCAGCATGTACTTGACGCTGGCCTTTATAAGGAGCTGATCGCGGAGCTAAATATCCATGTCCCACAGATGGATGTGCAAATCACAACGGAAGCTGTTGGGCTCTTTACGCCAACGCAGCAAATGGCAATTGTTCGTCAGGTTGAGCCGAAAATGGTCTCCATCGGGTTGAGCGAATTGTGTGCGCACGACGATAAATCTGAGCTTGCAGCTTTTTATCACGAGGTGATGGGGGCGGGAATTGAGGTGCAGCACATCTTGTATGACCCGGCTGAGCTGCAATATTTTGAACAGATGGTGGACCAAAAGGTAATCCCGTGCGAGGCGCCTTCTTTCTTGTTTGTGCTGGGACGATATACAGCAGGTCAATTGTCAAACCCGCAACATTTTGATCCTTTCTTTGGAGGTTTTCTCGAGTCTCCTTTCGCGCATACCGGGAAGTTTATGACGTGCGCATTTGGACCCCGTGAAACCACTTGCTTGTTGCATGCAGCTGAAAATGGCAGTGACTGCCGCGTTGGCTTTGAGAACAACTTGCAAATGGAAAACGGTGAGCTGGCGACAGATAATGCGGCGCGAGTCGCAGAGTTGGTCGAGCGGTTGGATAGATTGAAATAGTCTATAGAAGTGTAACTTGTTGATATATATCATTTAAATTTCCAAGCTCTCTCATGACAGGTTGGTGTCAGTTTTGCGTGGTGCCATGCAAAGTGAACCGGTTAACGGTTTCATGAGACTTTTTGGGAGGACATTCATGTTCAAAAAAATCACAGCTGCAATTGCGGCAACTTCACTTTTGCTCGGCGCTGCTGGCGTTGCCATGGCAGACGGGCACAAAGTTGTTGATCAAATCAAATTCCTTATTCCTGGTGGTGCCGGCGGCGGCTGGGATGGCACAGCGCGCGGTACTGGCGAAGCGTTGACCAAATCTGGTCTTGTTGGCGGTGCTACATATGAAAATATGTCAGGCGGCGGCGGCGGCAAAGCCATCGCGCACATTATTGAGACAAACGACCAAGACACTTTGATGGTCAATTCAACGCCAATCGTGATCCGGTCTTTGCAAGGGGTTTTCCCCCAGTCATTCCGTGACTTGACCCCGATTGCCGGCACGATTGGTGACTATGGCGCGGTTGTTGTTCACAAGGATTCAACTATCGCTTCAATGCCACAATTCTTGGCTGAATATGCCAACGATCCAAAATCTGTTGCCATTGGCGGCGGTTCGGTTGCTGGCGGTATGGACCACTTGATTGCGGCATTGATCATGAAGAATGCGGGCGCAAACCCGATCGACGTGAAATACATCCCTTATGATGCGGGTGGTAAAGCGATGGCTGGCTTGTTGTCTGGTGAAATTGCTGCATTGACCACTGGGTTTGGTGAAGCGATTGAGCTTGCGCGCCAAGGCGAAGTGAACATCTTGTGTGTGACGTCGCCAGAGCGTTTGTCTACCTCACCTGACACACCAACTTGTGCGGAAGCTGGTTCACCGGGCACAGAGTTTGTAAACTGGCGCGGATTTTTCGCGGCACCAGGTCTGTCTGATGAGAAGAAGGCACAATTCATTACAGCTCTTGAAAAGATGTATGACACCGACGAATGGTCAACAGTTCGTGACCGTAACGGTTGGGTTGAAATCTTCAATGCTGACGCCGAATTCGTGAGCTTCTTGGAAGCTCAAGAAGAAGAAATTGGTGGCCTAATGCGCGAGCTTGGCTTCCTCTAGGCTCTGGGGTTAAACTGATCGCGGCTCTTTGTAGCTGCGATCAGACTTGTGGCGAATTTCGTCTTTGGAACGCTCGCAGGTCGAGCGTTTCTTTTTAGATCAGTCGGGAGGCTCATCGTGTTTTTTACCAACAGAAGGATAGGCGGCCTATTGTTGTTGGCTTTTTGCGTTACCTACGCAGTTCTGAGCCAGCGCATTCCTTTGTTGCCATTCCAAGCGCAGTCAGCGTTTCATGCGCGCACCATGCCAGAAGTGCTGGCCATATTGGGGGTGGGGCTTTCCATCGCCATTGTTGTACTGCCATCGCCCAAAGAATTTTTGGATTTGTCCGGCAAGAATTGGTTCACCGTTATTGCCTTTCTTGCACTGATGTCGTTCTACGGCGTGACTATTCGACCGTTTGGATTCATTCTTTCATCTTCCATCCTTTTGGGCGTGGGTTTTTGGTTGTTGGGTGAACGCAAGGCTTGGTTGATTTTGGCGGTTTCGGTTCCAATTGCCATTGCATTTTGGGCGCTGATGACGCTCGGGTTGAGCGTGTTTCTTGAGCCGCTACCATGGTTTTTGAGAGGTTGATGGGCAATGCTTGAAGGTATTCTAATCGGGCTAACCACTGCCCTTACACCGATGAATTTGGGTTTCGTTGTCGCTGGATGTCTTGTGGGGACATTCATTGGCATGTTGCCGGGTCTTGGCCCTATGTCCGCGATCGCACTTATGATCCCGGTTGCAGCAGGGTTGGACCCGGCGGCAGGCATTATTTTGATGGCTGCTGTTTATTATGGCGCGATTTTTGGCGGGTCAACGTCGTCAATTCTGATCAATGCGCCGGGGGTGGCGAGTACGGTTGCCACGTCGTTTGATGGTTACCCAATGGCCAAGCAAGGCAAAGCGGGTAAAGCATTGGCGATTGCGGCCTACTCCTCGTTTTCTGGTGGTGTTGTAGGGGCAATTTTGTTGCTGATTGCTGCGCCATTCTTGGCGAAAGTGTCCTTGTCGTTCCATTCAACTGACTATTTTGCCTTGATGGTATTGGGGCTGACGGCAGTTGCGGCGTTTGCGGGGCAGGGCAATGTTCTAAAAGCCATGTTGATGACGATCGTTGGGTTGATGTTATCCACTGTTGGTACCGACCAAACTCAAGGTATTCAGCGCTTTACGCTTGGCATGATTGATTTGCTTGATGGTGTTTCGTTCTTGTTGTTGGTGATGGCGACATTCGCGCTTTCTGAAGCGTTGATGGCGATTTTGAAACCAAAAGACGATGAAAGTCGCCTGAAAGAAAAAGAAGATTCTGCACCTAATTCTGTATTTAATCATCAATTTATAGAAGAAAAAACGGCAGATTTAGAATCATTATTAGAAGATTTAGACAGTTATTCTATTGATGAATTATTGCCTCAAACTGGTTTAGATTTATCTGAAATTAAAAAAGCTACAGAACTCATTATCAATAACGATAAAATTATTATTTGTTGGGCAATGGGTTTAACTCAACATAAAAACGGGGTTGATAATATTCGAGAAATTGTAAATATTTTGCTATTAAAAGGGAGCATTGGAAAAAAAGGTGCAGGAACTTGTCCTGTGCGTGGACACTCTAATGTTCAAGGTGATAGAACAATGGGAATTTGGGAAAAACCAAAAACTGCTTTTTTAGACAATTTAGAAAAAGAATTCAACTTTAAAGCACCAAGAAAACACGGTTTAGATGTGGTTGATGCTATTGAGGCAATGCATCAAAATAAGGCAAAAGTATTTTTTGGAATGGGTGGGAATTTTATTTCTGCAACTCCAGATACTACTTTTACAGCTAAAGCTTTGCGCAATTGTAATTTAACGGTTCAAGTTTCTACAAAACTAAATCGAAGTCATTTAATTCATGGTAAACAAGCATTGATTTTACCTTGTTTAGGACGTTCTGAAGTAGATGAACAAGAAACTGGAGAACAATTTATTTCGGTTGAAAATTCTATGGGAGTTGTGCATAAATCTAACGGACATTTAAAACCTTTATCTGAACATTTATTAAGCGAACCTGCAATTGTTGCTGGTATTGCTGAAGCCACACTTAAAAATTCTAAAGTTGAATGGAGCAAATCTATTACCAATTACGATTTTATTCGAGATAAAATTGAAGCTACAATTCCTGGTTT
>NZ_CAKZPW010000275.1:0-1878 GCF_937139385.1 uncultured Maritalea sp.
AACATAGCACATATCTTATTCTTTGTCAAGTCTTTTACAATGCTCTTGTGGTGTGTTATGACCTTTTTAAAGAAAGACCTGCGCAACGATTTGTCGCGCAGATCTTTAGTGACTTTGGCAATGGCTATTGGGTTTGCAGTGCTGATAATTTCAGCCTGTTCTGCAGCGGGCAATTTGGCCAAGGCTGCAGCAGCGCTTACTTTCAAATCGCCACTTTCCACCGCTTTGTTGAGTTCTGGCGCACCTGTTGTTTGCACCACTTTGGCATGGGCCACCGAACGTTCAGAAACTTGCAGCTTGGCAGCAGCTTCTTTGATGGAGGTTTTGGGCGCATTATCCTGCAAATTTGCAGATTTAGATGTTGTCTGCGCACCACGCTGCATATTGGCCAAAGCCGCAGCAACCATTGCCCGTTGGCTTTCGGTTAGTTGGCGGCGGTGCAGGTTTTTGGACAGAACAAACTGCAACGGATCCGGCGAAATGTTGGCCAACTTGCAATACATCTCAAATTCAATGAAATGTTTGGGGCCATATTCACCAATGTCTTGCAGCGCCCGATAACGGTTACGCCCATCAAGAATTTTGCCATCGAGCAAAATGATCTGCTCTTGCAGGCCATTTTGCCGAATGTCTTCTATAAAGTCATCGCGGTCTGCGCCGCCCATATAGGGAAAAATATCAGCGAATGGGTGCGGTTGGAGTTCTGTCAAGTTACTCATCGCCCTCACCCCGCTCAGCCAGTTTGCGCAGCGCCAACAGCGCCATTATCGCATCGTCAATTTCTTTAAGGTCGGTTTTGCGCTCTGCCTTGTCCCATTTGCCATCGCCGATATGCACGCCGATGCTGGAGATGACTTCGCCAAATTCCTTGGCTGATTTACCCATGGCCACTTGCAGGTCTGCAAAGCCATTGGGCATTTGGGGCAATTCAATCAGTTCGCAATGTGCCAGGCGCGCCAATTGGCGCAGCACTGTTGTATCTTTGCTTTCGCTGATCAGATCGGCCAAAATATCGATCGGCATAAATTGGTCGATGTGGTCGTCCTTGATGCTGCAATAACGGCTGATTTGTTTTGGGCTAACGCGGGGACATTCTTGCGCAGCATCTTGCCCGCCAAAAACAGACACCATGCGCCGTGTTGCTGATTTCAACCCCAAATATGTTTCGCGGTTCAACAGCCTCATGCCAGCACCCCTGCGCCAAAATTTGCGCGGTCTAAGGTTGCCGCTTGGCAGACGGTGACAGAACTGGCAGAGCGTGGGACGCTCTGGCCATGAAAACACGCAGACAAATCATCACCACACCACAATTGGACTTGGCGCTTGAAGCGCTTGAGTTGGCCAATGAGGACTGTAGGTTGGCAGCAGAGCCAGACACGGTTGGAGCGTCGGGCATAAGGGGCACCCTCCCCGCAACTAGCTCTGCCACCATTCGCCACACCGCGCTCACTGTGGTGCAGAATAAAAAGCGGATGCGCAAAAGCAAGCGCACCCGAGTTGACATCTCCAAGGGAGGAAATTCTTGAAGGGGTCGAAAAAAGTGAGGTGTTCATGCGGACACCTCGTTGCTTTGCTCAGCCACATTGGCCCCAACAAAATTTGGGGGGCGCACAATATTTTCAGGCCATTCAACGCCTTCGGGCCAATTGTCGCTGAAATAGGTAAGTGCGGTTTCGTAACTCTTGTTTGTGAAGTTCTTGCCTTCGTCAATTCGGTCGAGCGTCATGCCAGAATTGAACACAATTGTTGAGACACGACCCCTGCTCAGCTGCTTGGCCGCACAATACCGATTTGCAATGGTTAAAAGCGCTTTTCTAAGTTTCATGCGCCTAAAGTGCGTTATTTAAAACGCGTCGTCAAGTTTTTTTATGCCAATTC
>NZ_CAKZPW010000276.1:0-3164 GCF_937139385.1 uncultured Maritalea sp.
ATAGAAGGGTTTAGCACCTCGGGGTATTTCAGTTTTAAGGCAAAAGCCATTTCACGCGAGGCGTTTAACGTCTCATTTTTACTACCAAATAACACGAGACCTTAAATGCCTCGCGTGTCTGCATTTCACTTTCAACTTGGCCGGAACCTGCGGTGCAAGGGTGTTGGTATGTGCAGAAATAAGTGACTAGACCGTCAGTTTAATGGCGATTGATTATCGATCTACGACAGTGTTTTTCAATTGTTCACATCATTGTTCGATATAGGTTGACAGTGTGATTCATCTTGCTTTTCTAGTTGGTTAACCATTCATGGATTGCTTTGACTTAGGTTGAAAGCAGAATGTGGCAGTTCATTGGACGGCTGTCTGGTTTAAGAATAGGTCAGCATTATACATATGACGCGATTATCAGACATCGTGCGGAAGTTTCTTCTTGGATTCATTGTCTATTTTGGGTTGGCAGTGGCCAGCGTATTGCTGGCACGTGTTTCCCACAATGTAGCAGTGTTTTGGCCAGCGAACGCTGTTCTCGTCTCTATGGCGATGGCCATGTCGCGCAGGGATGCTGCGATACTCTTGTTTTCTGGATTAATTGCAAATGCGGCGACGCAGCTGGTTTATGGTGACATTTGGCAACTTGCCGTTGGGTTTCCTTTGGCCAACTTTGTTGAAATGGTGAGTGTTTACACCGGCTTCCAACTACTGAAGTTTCAAAGCAAACCGATTGTTACCCCACGGCGCGGTTTGGTCTTGTTGGCTGTTGTTGCCCTGGCGGCTGTGCCCGCTGCGGGGCTGGGTTCTCTGACGGTTTCTATTGTATTTGGCGGAGCGTTCTCGGACGCATTTGTGCATTGGTGGGCCGGTGATATCGTTAGTTCAATGATCGTTTATTTGCCGGTCTTTTCAGCGCATCGTGGTACCTTTGCTCAGAACCTTAAACGTTACCTCAAGAAAGAAAACATTGCTGAATGGGCAGTGCTTGGCGCAAGCTTCGGGTTTGGTTTTGTGGTGCTCTTGTTCTTGCATCTGCCCCCGGCCATCGTATTGATTTTTCCAACTTTGTGGCTTGCCTTGAAAGGCAAGGTCTTTGAAGTGGCCATGGTGAGTTCGGTCTTGTCGCTTGCAACTTCTGCGGCTGTTGTTATGGGCTATTGGCCGAGTATTGCCGTGGACCTACCGTTGCGCGATGCTGTTTTCCAACAGCAAACTCTTGCTCTATTTTGCACATTTCCGAGTTTTTTGATTGCTGTCGCGATTTCGAATTTGGAGATCAGCCAAGCCAATTTAGCGGCACGAAAAAACGTCTTAGATATAACTTTGAGCAACATGAACCAAGGTGTTTCTGTTTTCGATGAAAACCATAATTTGGTTTTGTGGAACGAACAGTATTTGCAGGCCTTCAACATGAACGAAAGCGACGTGTTCACGGGTAAGTCGTTCTTATCATTGCTAGAATTACAAAAGGAACGCGGTGATTTTGCAGGTGAACCAATGGATCTTGTGAACAAGATCATGTCTCATGTTCGACGTGGCGAGGCGTATTTGACAGATACTGTGCTTGGCACAGGTCGGTTCATCAAAACCGCGCATTCGCCAACACCAGTTGGGGGATGGATTGGAACACATGAAGACGTTACGGACATACGCGAACTTGAGCAGAGGCTCGCGCATGAGTCCTTGCATGATGTGCTTACTGGGGTGCCCAACCGTCGATATTTTGAACGCGAACTGACCGAGCGGTTGTTAATGGCGCAGAGAAATATGTCGCCAGTTGCTTTGTTCACTTTGGACTTAGACAAATTCAAAGTGATCAATGATACTTACGGTCACGATGTGGGAGATGATGTGCTATTGCGGGCTGCAACCATAATTCGCGACGTCGTCGGACAAGATGATTTTGTTGCTAGAATGGGTGGGGACGAGTTCATTGTGATCGTTTCAGGGGAACATGAAATCGCGCGACTGCAACGGGTCGCAAAAAGTTTGTGCGAACGACTTGACCAGACCGCAAGAATTAAAGGAAACCTTTGTGTATGTCGCGCGAGCGTGGGAGTTGCTTTTTCAAAGGATGGGCAAGTTAGCCGTCACGACTTGTTGACGCAATCGGATATCGCGCTTTATACGGCCAAGCAAGCAGGGCGCGGATCTTATAAGGTTTATGATTTCGCGTCGGGCCAACATCAATCAAATCAATTGGCAAGTTAAGGATTATCAATCTCTACTAAGTTGAGATTTTCAAGCGTCGTCCTGTCGTCCGGGTCAATCATTGAAGCCAAAAAGGTTGTGACCAACTGTCGGGTTTCAACGGGCATAGGCTCTAGAGCGCGCGCAATACGTTGGGCTTGTGAAGTGGAAAGTGTTTCAAAAAACTTAGAACCGGTGACCGTTGGGTAAAGTAAGCGTTGCCGGCGATCGTTGGGTCCCGGGCGTTGCTCGATATAACCGCCATCAACCAATTGGCGCAATACGCGGGCAAGGCTTTGTTTGGTAATTTTTAGAATGTCCAGCAGATCTGCGACCGTCATGCCCGGCCTAAGATTGACAAAATAAAGCACCCGGTGGTGGGCGCGGCCGAACCCTTGTTTGGCCAACAATGCATCAGCATCGCGCACGAAATCGCGGTAGGCAAAGAACAATAAACCCATCAAATCGAGCGGCATGTCCGCGCTTGATTCAGCGGGCTCATCGACAAGTGACAAATTTATGTCAGTCTTATTGACATTTATTTTTGTGGCTGGCATGCTGCCCTTCATCATCGCTTTTCTTCTTCTTATCACAAGCTTGAGTTGATTTGCCAAGTATGTGGGTGTTTATTGGGGAAAAGCAGTTTATTTGGCGCCACCCGGGAAGGGGCGTCGACTTAAGGGAGAATTGACATGGCCGGCGTGCCTTTGGACCAACGGGACGGTTGGATTTGGTTTGATGGTGAAATGATACCTTGGAAAGACACCAAGGTGCATGTGCTCACCCATGCTCTGCACTATGCATCGAGCGTATTTGAGGGCCAACGGGCTTATAACGGCGAGATTTACAAGCTGCATGATCACTCTTTGCGCTTGCGTAAATCGGCTGAATTGCTTGATTTTGAAGTGCCTTACACTGCCGATCAGCTTGATCAAGCTTGTCGCGACGTTTTGGCGAAGAACAATTTGGTTGATGCCTAT
>NZ_CAKZPW010000277.1:0-22147 GCF_937139385.1 uncultured Maritalea sp.
GAGTGCCACGCGCTGAGGGATACGCCAGTAACGCCAATATTATCGCCCGTTACGCCTTGGTCACCGGGTTTGTGTGCTTGGTTGGCGTTCGCACATATACTGGCAACTTGCGTTTTCTTTTTCTCTTAGGGCCTTTTTTGGGGGTCATCATTTGTCTATTGAGCGGTTCACGCGGCGCATTTCTAGCGTTGCCTGTATTTATGCTCGCTGCAGTTGGCTTTTTGTTGGCTGACTTTGCAAGGCGAGTCGGCACAATTCGGATTGCACTTTTGGTTTTTGTTCTTGCTTGTGTGTCCCTAATTGGTTTGGTCTTGATGTCTGATCGGCTTTTCCAACTTGGCAAAACCGTTTCGGATGTGATGGCCGGCAATTCTGCAGGAGAGGCCGTGGACGTTCGATTGGATATGTATGTCGCTGGTTGGCGCGCATTTCTTGATCAGCCAATTTTTGGCTATGGTTGGCCAAACATTGTTTCCGCTGCCAACGATGCTTTATCACCCACTGCGCGAACATCAAGTCTATTGGCCTATCGGCATTTACACAATGACTTCCTAAACTTTGCCGTAGGTGGCGGTCTAGTTGGTGTCCTTGCTTGGCTAACATTTTTGCTGGCACCACTAATCTGGACTTGGAACATAGCGCCCGGTGAGCGCAATTCATCAGCCCGTTTTGTGTTGTTTTTGTTGCCCTGCGCTCTTTTCGTTTTCGGCGCCACAGATATGTCGATTGGCTATGATGTCATGACGGTTGTCTATTTTTGCTTGATCTATCTCGCGCTTTCCACAGTCCGCCAAACTGCGCAATAGTGCACATATTGGCCAAAGGTTTGGTTGAAAATTAACCCGTCTCATGGGACAAGCGAAGAACATTCTCTCCTTGGTCGTAAGGGTTCCAGCATGCCAGCCATTAAAAAAGAAGACTTCATCCAATCCATCGCAGATGGTTTTCAGTTCATTTCTTATTATCATCCACTTGATTATGTGGAAGCTGTGGCCAAAGCCTATGAGCGTGAAGAAAATCCTGCGGCCAAAGATGCGATTGCGCAAATCCTAACCAACTCACGCATGTGCGCAGAGGGACATCGGCCGATTTGCCAAGACACAGGCATTGCTGTCGTGTTTCTAGAGATTGGCCAAGATGTGCGCTGGGATACAGATATGACCATCGAAGAAATGGTCAATGAAGGCGTGCGTCAGGCCTATACAGGTGTGGACGACAATTTGCTTCGCGCGTCGATTCTAATGGACCCTGCGGGCAAGCGAAACAACTCAGGCGATAATGCGCCAGCGGTCATTCACTATGAAATGGTTGCCGGCGACAAGGTGGAAGTCACCGTTGCAGCAAAAGGCGGCGGTTCCGAGAATAAAGCCAAACTGGCTATGCTTAACCCCTCGGATGATATTGTTGAATGGGTGCTCAAAACGGTACCAACGCTGGGCGCTGGTTGGTGTCCTCCGGGCGTGCTCGGAATTGGCATTGGTGGTACACCGGAAAAGGCCATGTATATGGCCAAGAAATCACTTATGGCTCCAGTTAACATCCAAGAGCTTATGGACAGAGGCCCCAATTCAACGGCCGAAGAGTTGCGCCTTGAGTTGTTCGAAAAAGTGAACGCGCTAGGCATTGGTGCGCAAGGACTAGGTGGATTGACCACCGTTGTTGACGTGAAGGTTTTGGATATGCCAACCCACGCCGCCTCAAAACCGGTTGGCTTGGCACCAAACTGCGCGGCAAACCGTCATGTACATTTCACGCTTGATGGAACAGGGGCCGCAGACTTAACGCCGCCCCCTTTAAGCGCGTGGCCAGATATTGGCTGGAAACCTTCAAAAGAAGCCAAATCTGTAGATCTTGGAAACCTGAGCAAAGAAGAAGTTGCCACTTGGAAACAAGGCGATCGTTTGCTGCTAAACGGTAAAATATTGACTGGGCGAGATGCCGCGCACAAACGCATTCAATCGCTTTATGAAAGTGGGGAGGGGTTGCCTGAAGGCGTCGATTTCACGGATCGTGTCATTTATTACGTAGGTCCAGTTGACCCGGTTGGCACCGAGGCGGTTGGACCAGCTGGCCCAACGACAGCCACGCGCATGGACAAATTCACCGAAATGATGCTCGACAAAACCGGACTTGTGGCGATGATCGGCAAAGCCGAACGCGGTGAAGCTGGACTTGAAGCGATCAAAAAACATAAAGCGGCATACTTGATGGCAACAGGCGGGGCTGCCTATTTGATTTCCAAGGCGATTAGATCTTCACGCGTTGTGGCATTTGAAGAGCTTGGTATGGAAGCTATTTACGAATTTGAAGTGGAAAACATGCCAGTAACAGTTGCAGTAGACGCGACTGGCGAAAGTGTACACAATATCGCACCAGCCATTTGGCGCAAAAAGATCGGCAAACTTCCGGAGCCAGCATGAGCCTAATAGAACGCGAAATTCGCACCTCTGATTTGGATTTGATCTGTCATCATCGCTTTGAAATGTTTCGTGACATTGGCGAGCCATTGGACAAAATCGAAGCGATGATTGTTGAATTTCGCAAATGGCTTAATCCGCGATTGCATAGTGGGGAGTATTTTGGGTTCGTTCTTGAAGAAAACGGAAAACCCGCCGGCGGTATTGGCTTGGCCATTATCGATTGGGCACCTCACGTGTTGCATCCAAAGGAACATTTGCGCGGCTATATCTCCAACGTCTATGTTGAGCACCATTGCCGTCGCCAAGGTATTGCCAGTCGCTTGATGGAATTAGGCGAAGCCGAGCTCAAAAAACGCGGCGCAACACTAATTGTATTGCATGCATCGGACGCAGGCCGTGAGATTTACGACAAAACAGGTTGGCGGCAATCAAGTGAAATGATCAAAAACGTCTAGTTGTTTTTCCATTTCCCAAGCTTTTATCGTCACACTGCCGCTATGGGTCTGCGCAGTTTTGCTTTGCGTTTCGCTAACTTGCCAACCGTTTCGTTCATAAAAACGTCGTGCGCCATCGTTTCCAACTAAGCAATTGAGCGTGGCTCTTAAAGCGCCTTCGGCGACCAGTTTTGCTTCACCTAACTCCAATAGTCTTTGGCCCACACCCATCCCCCGGACGGTATTTGCAACGAAAAGCTGAGAAAGGCGTGCTTCTTTGGCTATGACGAGTGCAACTAAGTTTCCTTCGTCTAACGCAATAATGATGTTGGGATAGAAAGCATCAATTCGCTCTTGCATAAAAGAAATGTCACGAAAACTCGCGATGTCTTGGTGTTGGTGCGGCGCTTGAGTTTCGTGCCACACTTGATGATACAAATTGGCGATCTTGCCGAGTTCATCTGACCGTGCGACACGAAACTCCATTGCAGTTCTCTTCTTCTGAATAGGCGGCAATCCTATCGCAGCCAGCCGCCAGGTTGTGGATGTAAGTCCATCATGCCATCTTTGCATGCAGCGTCAATCACCTTCAATTCTTCAGTTGAAAGCTCAAGGTTTTTCAGGGCACCCAAATTGTCTTTGAGTTGTTCAAGAGTGCGCACACCAATCAATGCTGATGTCATTTCAGAGCGGCGCAGCACCCATGCAAGGGCTAATTGAACAAGCGTCTGCCCGCGTTGATCTGCCAAGTCTTGCAAAGCATCAACCGCGGCCAAAACGCCAGGTTCCAGATGGCGACCAAATAGGGATGAACCGGGTTCAGTCGCCCGAGTGCCTGTTGTCTTGTTCTTGGAGTATTTGCCACTCAACACCCCTTGGGCAAGAGGTGAAAAAGCAATGCAACCGATACCCAATTCGCCAAGTGTGTCCAATGTTCCGTCGTCTTCAATCCAACGGTTCAGCATCGAATAGCTAGGCTGATGGATGGTAAGGGGCACACCCATTTCTTTTAGAATTCGATGTGCTTCGATCGTTTCTTGTTTTGGGTAAGAAGAAACGCCCACATAGAGGGCTTTGCCTTGATTGTAGAGCGTGGCGAGCGCACCCATTGTTTCTTCCAATGGTGTTTCTGGGTCAAAGCGATGTGAATAGAATATGTCGAAATATTCCACCCCACACCGTTTCAAGCTTTGATCACAACTGGCGATTAGATATTTGCGAGAACCAAATTCGCCGTATGGTCCAGGCCACATGTCATAGCCTGCCTTGGAAGAGATGATCATTTCGTCGCGATTGGGGGCAAAGTCCCTTGCCATGATCTGCCCGAACAGTTCTTCCGATGATCCAGCAGGCGGGCCATAATTGTTGGCCAAATCGAAATGGGTCACCCCTTGATCAAAAGCGTAACTCAGTATTTCAAAAGCACTTGGATAATCCCGAGTGCCGCCAAAATTCTGCCAGAGGCCTAGGCTGATTTCTGGAAGTTTAAGACCCGATCTGCCCGTACGGCGATATTGCATTTGGTCGTATCTAGTGTCACTGGCTCGATAGGGCATATGTGTCTCCAACGTGCTTAATTGTAAAAAACTTGTTGGATTGTACGTACAATATTGGAGTAGGTCCAAGGCAAGTGCAAAAATTGATCTTTCTTGATGGCGCTAAAGACTTGGCCTTTTCCTTCAGTTTTGCTACACCCCGTCGTCAGCTTGCACAGGATCAAGGTTCGAAAAATGTCTGAGTTTAAGGTTGTAGCGCTTTATAAATTTGTGGCGCTCCCCGATTATCGCGAGCTTCGCGATCCAATTTATGATTTTTGTGTTCAACACGGTATTAAAGGCGCTCTGCTTTTGGCAGAGGAAGGCATCAATGGAACTGTCGCAGGCAGCCCTGAAGATATCGATGCTTTGATGGACTATTTTGCCCGTGGCAATTTGTTCAAAGGGCGCCTTACAGGCGGCGAGGTCAAGTTCTCACGGGCGAGTGAGATGCCGTTTATGCGCATGAAGGTGAAACTGAAAAAAGAAATCGTGACCTTGCGCGCACCAGAAGCTGATCCGACCAAACTGGTTGGCACCTATGTGGAGCCAAACGATTGGAACAACATCATTTCTGATGAAGAAACAATCGTTCTGGATACGCGCAACGATTATGAAGTGGCAATTGGTACTTTTGAAGGGGCGTTGGACCCTAAGACCGATAATTTCACGCAGTTCAAAGATTTCGTTGAAAAGAACCTCGACCCGACGAAAAATAAAAAAGTCGCCATGTTTTGCACCGGAGGCATTCGTTGTGAAAAAGCGTCCTCCTATATGCTCGCCAAGGGCTTTGAGGAAGTCTATCACCTCAAAGGCGGTATTTTGAAGTATTTGGAAGAGACCCCAGAAGAGACCAGCATGTGGAATGGTGAGTGTTTTGTGTTTGATGAACGCGTTTCCGTTGGCCACGGTCTGGTGGAGGGGGAGCTTGCTCTATGTCGAGCTTGTCGATTCCCATTAACGCCTGAAGATATGCAGCATGCAGACTATATCGAAGGTCAACAATGTCATCACTGTGCGGACAAAATCAGCGAGAAAAGCCGCGCCCGAGCTGCTGAGCGCGAAAAGCAAATCCGATTGGCTGAGGAGCGCGGACAGCAACATATTGGTGACCAAGCCCAAAAATTCGCCGAACAAAACAAGCTGCGGATGAAAAAGCTGCGCGAAGAGCAACGTCTGCTCAATCAAGCCCGCAGTCCGACCGACTGAGCCGTCTAGGTGATGATTCCGGCGTCCTTTGCCGCCTGCACTTGCCCGCGGCTGATGGGCAGCTTTTGGCCGTCTAGCATTTCAATGAGATAGTTTGAGTTTTGCCGTTCAACCCGCTTGATGCCGTTCACAGCCACCCAATGTGAGCGATGGATTTTCAACCCGTCAACACCTTCGGCTTCTTTAATCGCATCACTCATGCGCATCAAAAGCAATTCCTGACCGCGTGATGTAACCACATTCACATAATGGTCTTGCATGGACAAATAGAGCAAAGGGCCGCGATTTTGAATTTGTAAACGCGCCAAAATGTCAATTGATTTGGGCGCGCTGGGCCGGCTTTCGCGCAAAAACAAAACGTGTAACGCAGCCACACAAATCGAAATCAAGATGCAGTAAACGACAGTCATCAGGCCGGAAAAGCCTTTGATATCCCAATCACCCAAAATTGCAGCGTTGGCGACATAAACAACAATTGAAACTGGAATACCTGAGCCAACGCCCGATGCAAGAATGACTAGCCAGACATTTGGCGACTTCCATTTTTGATTGATTGTGTTGACCATCACGCCGCCGCCAAACATGCCGGCGCCATAGCCAACAAAAACCATGCCGATCCAGTAGGCAATACGCGGCACGGGCGCGAAATAGTCAAATGTGGCAAAAGGGCCAACAAGGCCAAGTATGACGCCCAATATGAGCATGGCCCCTAACGTCTTGGGAGACGAAAACATCTGTCGCATTTCGCGAAGCGTCAATTGTATGGCGTTGCCAATCACGAACTAACCCTTTCATTCGCGAACTCAAGATTGTTGTGCAGACTTTTGCCGGGATAACCCTGCAATTGCAAGTGGCACAGTGCCATTTGGCTTGGATAGGGAACATCTAGTTGAAATTATCAATATTTTTTGAAACGCCAATCGCCGTTCAAATCCATATGATTTGTGCAGTCAGTTGTCTGTTTTTGGGCCTCTATATGCTGCTCAGCAAAAAGGGGACAAAACATCACAAGCAAGTGGGTTGGGTTTGGGTTCTTTTGATGCTGGCTACCGCCACAAGTGCAACTTTCATTCATCAGTTGCGCATGATTTGGATTTTCAGCCCTATTCACATTTTTGTGCCGGTAACTTTTATCGGCCTTTTCAGCGGAATTCGGCACGCACGTGCAGGGCGAATTGCAGCCCATCGTGCATCGATGCGCTCGATGTATTGGGGCGCGCTGTGCATCCCATTTGCCTTCGCGCTACTGCCTGACCGCGTGCTTGCATACATGTTTGGAACTAGAGATTTGGAGTGGTTTCCTATGGCCCTTGTCGCAGCGATTGTTTTGGGTGTTGGTGCTTATTATCGCTGGGAGCCTTTTTGGAAAAAAAGCATTCAGCGGCTTTTGTCTGCCAATTGATCCGCAAATGCAATAAAGGCTTGGCTGTGCCCAGGATGTGGATCGTGCCGCATGATGGAGTATAAGCCAAGCAACATCAAATAAAGCTGATGAGCGATTTCTTTAGCGCTTGGATTATCGTATCCCATTTGTTCAAGCAAATGTGCAACATATTCAATGCGAGCGCGTTCAGTCGCTCTGATCCGGTCTCCAACCCAAGGCTCTTGCCCGGCCCATGCCCTTAGCGCGCCTTCAACAGCTATTGAATCTAGGCCATGTATTTGTGTTGCGGTGGAGAGGCGCGCAAGCGCCCTCAGCTTTTCGCTCGCTGAATTTCCTTGGTCATCTAAGGCATTGATGATCTCATGTGTGCCTTCTTGTTCCCAGAACTCTAGCATTTGTGTAAGCAAAGCTGGTCTGTCCGCAAAGTGCCAATAAAAGGAGCCTTTAGTGGTGTTAAGCTTTTTGGCAATTCGTTCGACTTTCACGCCGTCGATACCTTCTTCTCCTAGGGTTTTGAACGCTGCCAATAACCAATCTGTCTTGTCGTGTCTTGCTTTCCGGCCCATTCAGCTTTGCCCCCTGCGTCAATTTAACATACGTTAGCGTATTGTATTTTACGCCGCCACGCTTTAGATACGTGAGCGTATGTTATGCCAAGGAGCCAACCAAATGACCAGCTTTTTCAAAACGACAAATATGTGGCTTATGGCCGCTGCCCTGATATCTTTTGCAACAACGGCGCTGCACGTATTTATCGGTACCGGCCAAATTATGGATCCCCTATATGCATCGGATGCACCTGCATTGACCAAAGGCCTTGCCGAGGTGATGTGGAACCAGATTACATTGCTGCTGTTGGTCGGCGGTGGGGTATTATGGTGGGCCGCTACCCACTCCCAGACAGCCGTTCAGTTCTCACTCACCATCATCGTTCTATATTTGGGCATCGCCATATTGTTCGTTGTGTCGGGGCTTAACCGGTTTGGCGGCTTGTGGGTGATGGAGCAATGGACACTATTCCTCCTGATGGCGGTATTAGCAATCGTTGGCGTAGCGCAGCCAAAAAAGCTGACGCCAGTTTGAGTTGATCCACAAATGACTTGTCAATTCACCGCCCAATCCACATGTTGTTGGCATATTGAATTGTTATTTGGGGGAGTGTGAGGCGTGTTAAAAAAGCTTAAGCGCCATTTGCTGAACTGGTTCGTTTCCAATTACAAACATCGCAAGCGGGCCGGATTTCAAAACAGCGTGGAACAGGCGCTTGCCAGCGCTTATCGTCAAATCGAGAGGTCAAAATATGCGTTTTTGGTCTCGCAAGGTGATCGCTTTCCTGACGCACGACTGATTGAGCCGTTGTTTGAAAAAGATGGCTTCGTCTTTTGGATTGGCACCAGCCCAAAATCGCGCAAGGTTGAGCAAATCAAAAAGGACAGCCAGGTGACATTGGCGTTTTCTAACCAAAAGGACAATTCAAATCTGTTGGTAAAAGCAAGCGCTGAACTGGTTGATGACATTGCTTTACGGGCTCAACATTGGAAACCCTATTGGCGTCTATTCTTTCCTTCTGGTCCGAAAGGAGATGATTACCTCTTGATAAAACTCAATGTCAAAGAGATCGAGGTGCTGGATTTTTCACAAAACGTTGTACCAGAACCATTTGGGTTGAAACCTTTCCATTTGGTCCGAAGCGAATTCGGATGGAAACTGGGAGGCTAAATAGCTTGTAAAAACCGAAGGAGTTCCGAGCGGAACATCTCTGGTGAATCAAGGTTCGCGCAATGACCTGCATCGGGTAGGTCCACGAGTTTGAAATGGGAGGTGGCTTGCATGGCCGTCAGTGTTGGCCCAAGCGTTGGTTTGATGGAATTGTCTGCTAGACCGCGCAAAAATAGAATGGGCTTGTCAAAATCAACTGCATGTTTGATGAGGTCATAATTGCCAATTTGAACGGCGATCTTAATCACTGTACTTAAGTCACACTCACCAAACATTTGTCGGACTTTGTCGCGTGTTTCTGATTTCTTTGAAACACCAAGTGCGCCCAATGCTGCAACTAGTCTTTTGCCCAATAGTTGATAGATCTTTGGCAACATCCAAATGGCGAGTTTAGGTGTCTGAAGTGAATAAGTTGTCCCAAAACTAGCAAAGCACGAAAGTCGATGCTTGTAACTTTTCATAAGGCCTAGCCCTACCAATCCGCCAAGCGAATTGCCAACAAAAGCAACTTCGTCGATTTCCGCATGGTCAATAATCGCTATAATGTCCTTCCCTAACGCAGAAATTGAACAGTCCTTGAGATCAACCATTTGCGTGGGATGTGAGTAACCGTGACCAAATAGATCAGGCACGACGACGCGATAACCATTTTCTGAGAAGTAAATCGCATCAGCGGCGAATTGTGCGCCATTTGCAGCCAGCCCGTGGCATAGCAACAAGGCAGGCGCGCCAGTTTCGCCAACGTCCAAGTAGCTCAGCTTTTTGCCATTGTATTCAACAAATTTCCGCTTACCTGCTGCCAATCGACTACTCATCTCCAATGGTGCGTTTGGAACCGTGCAGCGCAAAGAAACCAAGCAGTGCGATCCGCACTTCATCTTGCGCATCCAAATTGGCGCAATGTCCACCTTTTGGAATGTCAAAGCAGGCGAAGTTTTTCTGCTGCCTCATCTCACGCATGGTGGTCATCAACGCCGCATTGACCAAAACATCTTCGCCTCCACGCAACATCATGATGGGTTTTTCAAACTGTTTGCCGTTTTGAATGAAGTCATAGTTGCCAACACTTTTGGCGACATAACTGACCACATTAATATCATAGTCATCAAGCAGTTCATGCACCAGTTCTTGTGCCGAGCGGCGCTTTGACGTGCTGCGCGCAATAATTTTTTCTACCCATTCAGAGCCGATGAAATCATAAATTCGCGGCACAGCATCAGCCGGAAAACTAGGCGTCGCCAACGCATAAGAAGTGCCAAATGTTGTGAACGTTATAAACCGATCTGAATGAGTGGGCAGCAGATGCAAAGCCAATATTCCACCAAGCGAATTGCCCACATAGTGTACAGCATCAATGCCCGCATCATCCAAAATGGCAATTAGATCGCTGGCCATATTCGGAATAGAAAAGTCATCTTGTATTAGCTTTTCCGGCACACTTGATCGGCCATGCCCGCGCAGGTCCGGCAAGATCACCCGATAGCCATGTTCGACAAAAAACAAAGCATCTTCAGAAAACTGCCGGCCGCTTGAAGCCAACCCGTGGCACAAAACGATTGCGGGCTGATCCTTGGGGCCCACATCACAGTAAGAAATACTGTATTTTCCGACCGAGATCAGCTTTGCCGGCAGCAACGGTAGCGTATGCCGTTCTTTTTTACTGTTCATGATCTATTAGAAACCTAACCTGCATTTCCAATTAAGATACCCACGGCAAACACCAAGGAGCCACCGAAAACAACCTGCATGACTGCGCGCCAAAACGGGGTGTCCATATATTTGTTTTGTATCCAAGCAATCGCCCATAATTCAACAAAAACAACAGCAACTGCTGTGGCCGTGGCCGTCCAGAAATCAGTAATCAAATAGGGTAGGGCGTGGCCCAATCCACCAAGGGTGGTCATAATGCCGGCTGCAAAACCGCGCTTAATGGGTGATCCGCGTCCGGTCAGTTTACCATCATCAGATGCAGCTTCAGTGAAACCCATAGAAATGCCGGCCCCAAGCGAGGCAGCCAAGCCAACAAGAAATGTCTGCCATGTGCTGTGGGTGGCAAATGCTGCCGCAAATATCGGTGCCAAGGTTGAAACGGATCCATCCATAAGACCGGCAAGCCCCGGCTGCACATAAGTGAGCAAAAACTTGCGGTGGGCTTGTTCTTTCTCTTCGGTAACCGCATCCTCGTGCAAGTGCGCCGCTTCTAGCTCGTTCGCAGCACGCTTATGGTGCTGTTCGGCAATGGCGAGATCGCCCAGCAACTTGCGAATATTAGAGTCTTTTGTGCGCTTTACCGCCTCCAGATAAAAGTTTTGAGCAGCTTCTTCCATTTCCCACGCTTGTTGGCGAATGGTCTCCAACGGCAGATTCTTCATCAACCACAATGGTTTGCGCTCCAAAAACCCACGAACATGTTCGCGCCGGACCAGTGGGATGTTTTTGCCAAACTTTTTTTCGAACGCTGCAATAAGCAAATGTCTGTGTTCGTTTTCCTCCGCGACCATCCCCTCAAACACAGCAGCGGAGGCCGGAAACTCTTCGCGCAGCATTTGAGCATAAGCGGCATAAATGCGCGCATCATCTTCCTCAGAAGATATAGCAAGCGCCAATATTTCAGCTTCGCTCAAATCGTCAAAATGGCGTTTTTGCCAGCCCAATACGCGTCGTAACATGCTCGTTTTCCCTTGGTGCGGAGAATATAGAAAATTCACCTACTCACATTGGGACATGCGGACGCGCGGATCAACAAATATGTCGAGCGAATTGTCGCGTTCGCCTACTCTGTTTTTTGAAGGGTCGATAGACCGTGTGAAGTTCTGGTCAACAAGTTGCTGATGCCCTTACGCCAAAGCCACAAGTCGCGCCGCTGCCGACTTGTGATCAAACTCGAAGAACCAAGCGAACAAAACGGCCGGTTTAAAAAACACCATTGGCTTGTTGCAGCGCCCGAACATAAGCAACAATGGGGGCAATTTCAGTTTCTGTAATGCCGTCGACAGGTGGCATGTCGCCAAATTTCCAATGATGAGCGCGCACGCCGTTCAGCGCGGCCAGAAAAAATGCGCCATCCCCATGGTGGTTGGGTTCATAAATGCGGTGCATGAGGGGGGGGCCGTTTGCGCTGCCAAGTCCATAGTCACCGTGACAGCTTGCGCAGCTTTTGTTGAAATTTGACTGGCCAAGTTTTTGCGTCGCGTTTAGTGAGGGGATGACGAAACCGTCCGGGATCAACGTTGTTTCCTCTTGCGGCAATTGCGTTGCTTTTGGCCAAAGCACTAATACTGCGATCACGGCCAAAATCCCTAAGATTGCAATTGGGAGCTGCTTGTTCACTTTGTCCTCCACCAAACTGTCGCATTCCTTCCCTAAACCTTCCAGTAGGGAGCAAGTCAAGCGTCAACGGTAGGGTAGTTTGCCGCCGGCATTCAAGCAAAATCACAAGGGCGTGCAATTTCTCTTTTCGTGTCCGCATAAAGCTGATAATCAGCGCGCTATGACTGACTTGAAACACATTCGCAACTTTTCGATCGTGGCGCATATTGACCACGGCAAATCCACTTTGGCCGACCGGTTGATTCAAAACACCGGTGGGCTCGCTGAGCGTGAAATGCAGCAGCAGGTGCTCGATAGCATGGATATCGAGCGCGAGCGCGGAATCACGATTAAAGCGCAAACCGTTCGTCTAAGCTATAAGGCTAATGACGGCGAGACATATGTGCTCAACTTGATCGACACGCCAGGACACGTCGACTTCGCTTATGAGGTCAACCGGTCGCTAGCAGCTTGTGAAGGTTCACTTTTGGTTGTGGATGCGTCCCAAGGTGTGGAAGCGCAAACTCTGGCCAACGTTTATCAAGCAATGGAAGTTGACCATGAAATTGTCCCTGTGCTCAATAAAATCGATTTGCCTGCCGCAGAGCCTGATCGGGTAAAGCAGCAAATTGAAGATGTGATTGGGTTGGACGCTTCAGACGCCGTTGAAATTTCGGCAAAGACCGGTATTGGCATCGATAAGGTACTCGAAGCAGTTGTGACGCGCTTGCCCGCACCAACAGGTGATCGAGACGCGCCGCTGAAGGCGATGCTGGTGGATAGCTGGTACGATTCCTATTTAGGCGTGATTGTTTTGATCCGCGTCATTGATGGCGTGATCAAAAAGGGCCAAAAAGTCAAAATGATGAATACGGGCGCGATCTATGAGTTGGATCGGGTAGGCGTGTTTACACCAAAATTGGTCGATATTGGCGAACTCGGCCCGGGCGAAATCGGGTTCATCACAGCCTCAATCAAAGAAGTCGCGGACACCAACGTGGGTGATACAATCACCGACGCGAAGAAACCTTGCGCAGAGGCGCTCACCGGTTTCCGGCCCGCACAGCCTGTTGTGTTCTGTGGTCTGTTCCCCGTGGATGCAAACGACTTTGAAGATTTGCGTGCCGCGATGGGCCGATTGCGCCTGAACGATGCGAGTTTTTCCTATGAAATGGAAACATCGGCTGCGCTCGGCTTTGGTTTCCGTTGTGGATTTTTGGGGCTGTTGCACCTTGAGATTATTCAAGAGCGCCTCAGCCGCGAATTTGACCTTGATCTCATCGCCACCGCACCAAGTGTTGTTTATGAACTTGGGATGCGCGATGGCAGCGAAATGAAACTGCATAATCCCGCAGACATGCCAGATGTGATGAAGGTTGAAGAAATCCGCGAGCCATGGATCAAAGCCAATATTTTGACGCCAGATGAATATCTTGGGCCGATCTTGAAGCTTTGCCAAGATCGCCGCGGCATTCAAACTGATCTCACCTACGTCGGTACGCGGGCAATGGTACAATATGATTTACCGCTCAACGAAGTCGTATTCGATTTCTATGACCGCTTGAAATCGATCTCCAAAGGTTATGCGAGTTTTGATTATCAAATCTCTGATTACCGCGCTGGCGATTTGGTGAAAATGTCTGTGCTGGTAAATGGTGAGCCAGTGGATGCCTTGTCCATGTTGGTTCACAGAGTTGCCGCTGAATCACGTGGCCGTGTGATGTGCGAAAAACTCAAAGAGTTGATCCCACAGCATTTGTTCAAAATTCCAATTCAGGCGGCGATTGGCGGCAAGGTGATTGCCCGAGAAACCATCTCAGCGCTGCGTAAAGACGTGACCGCAAAGTGCTATGGTGGTGATGCGACCCGTAAGCGCAAGCTTTTGGATAAGCAAAAGGCGGGTAAGAAGAAAATGCGCCAATTCGGTAAAGTTGAAATCCCTCAAGAAGCCTTTATCAAAGCGCTGAAGATGGGTGATAACTAGCATGTCAAAGTCGCGCTTTCATCTTGCCTATCATGTGACGGATTTGGATGAAGCGCGCGCCTTTTATGGCGACCTTCTGGGCTGCAAAGAAGGGCGCAGCACAAACACATGGGTCGACTTTGATTTCTTCGGACATCAGATTTCATTGCATTTGGGCACCCCTTTTCCTGTGGCGAACACGGGAAAAGTGGGTGAACATATGGTGCCTATGCCTCATTTGGGGGTGATCTTGCCCAAAACCGATTGGGACAATCTGGCACAAAAGCTTCAGAGTGCCAGCCTCGAATTTGTCATAGAACCCACCACACGGTTTGCAGGCGAACCAGGCGAGCAAAGCACCATGTTCTTCTTTGACCCTTCGGGTAACCCGATTGAGGTCAAAGGTTTTGCCGACTTTGACGGTATTTTCGCCAGCTAGATATCTCAAAATGGGTAAGCTCCGTGAGGCGGTTTATGCAACCATGCCCATAATACGATAGACGATCTGGGCCGTAGTGAAATCCCAGGCTTGGCTATCACGGTTTGGTGCCAATTCTACAATGTCCATGCCAACGCAGCGGCGTCCAACAAGGGCCGAACGCACGATGTTCAGTGCCTGATAGTAACCCAATCCACCTGGCACAGGCGTGCCAGTTGCGGGCATAATGGATGGGTCTAGCCCATCAACATCAAAGCTAATGTAAATGTCTTCTGGGAAGTCCTCAGGCAATTCAATTGAATTGATATTCTTAGTAACTAACTCTTCCCCATCGATAAAGGTAACCCCATTTCTCGTGCGACTGTCCACCTCTTGTTGGCACAGGGCACGCACGCCATATTGGGCAAGTGAATGGCCATCTTCACACAACAAATGCATAACGGATGCGTGCGAGTGTTCTTCGCCCTGATAAGCAATTCGCAAATCCGCATGGGCGTCGATTTGAACGATGCCAACTTTGCGACCGAGCCCTTCAGAAACGCCTTTCACCGCACCATAAGTGAGGGAATGTTCGCCCCCCAATGTTACCGGAATCTTGCCCTGCGTAACGATGGTTTGCGTTTGCCGCGCCAACCGCTCCATTACTTCGGGCAAATCACCCTCGCAAAGAACCGCATCAACAGTGGCAATACCTTTGCTACAAGGTTCCCCCTCCGGGCAAATGCGTTCTAGCTCGTTGGAAGCTTCAATAATTGCATCAGGCCCACCAGCGGTGCCTGAACCGTAGGAAACCGTGCGTTCAAGTGGCATGGGGACAATTACGAATTTTGCACCAACAATATTGCGCTCGGCGCCGGTGAGTTCACTGTCAAGGAAGTCAGCCATTTTGCTCTTTTCTAAGAAAGTCGCTGTTCAAAATCATCATAGCCAAACTGCTTGATGAGGCGGGTTTGGTTGGTTTGCGAATTCCAAATTGCAATCGCGGGTAATGGAACGCCGTTAAAGGTGTTTGTTTTTACCATCGAATAATGGGCTTGGTCCAAAAAGGCAAAACGATCCCCAATTTCAAATGGGGCCGCTGGTTGATATTCGCCAATAATGTCGCCCGCAAGACACGAAGGTCCACCCAACAAAAAGCTTGTGCCTTTATTGGTTTCTCCCAACATCGCTGGACGATAAGGTGCTTCAATTACATCAGGCATATGGCAGGTCGCCGATATGTCTGTGATGGCCAACTGCTTGTCGTTTTTGGGTAAGTCTAAGACTTCACCCACCAAGATGCCCGCATCAATGGCGCTGGCTTCGCCCGGTTCAAGGTATACGTCAACTTGATGTTTGGTTCGGATATCTTTGATGAACTCAATCAGCCCGTCGCGATTATAGTCGGGGCGCGTGATGTGATGCCCCCCACCAAAATTGATCCATTTGAGATTTGCCAAGTAGGGTTCAATTTTGGGTAAGATCGCGGCCCAAGTGCGCTCAAGCGGTTCAAAACCTTGCTCACACAATGTGTGCATGTGAATGCCCTCAACGTCCACAAAATCAGACGTGCGCAATTGGGAAACGGGAATGCCCAAACGGGAGCAAGGCGCGCAAGGGTCGTACTTCTCTGTGTGCCCCTCAGAATGCTCAGGGTTAATTCGTAGCCCAATTGAAACCTGTTCGCCTGCAGCACGCATCGTCTCAACAATCGAAGAAAAACGATCCTTTTGCCCAACAGAGTTGAAGATGAGATGGTCACTCAGCTTGATGATTTCAGGCAAATCCTGTGGCTTGTAACCCGCGCAAAATGTGGTCAGTGATCCGCCATAATGCCGGTTGGCAAGCTGGGCTTCAAACAGTCCGGAAGCACAGGTGCCGTCCAAATATGTGCGCACAAGTGGCGCGAGTGAGAACATAGAAAATGCCTTCAATGCCAACAGCACTTTTGCCCCAGACTGCGCTTTCACAGCGGCCAAAATGGCGAGGTTGCGTTCAATTGCAACCTCGTCCATAACAAAACAAGGCGAGGGGACAGACCTAAGGTCGAATTTGCCAAAGTCGCCTTCATCGCCGCTTTGTGGCAACCCAAAATCGCTCATCTCTTCGCCTTTATTGTTTAGAATTGGACGGGGCCGTCCAGCTCTTTTACTTCCCAAGGCAGGCCATGGTTGTTGAGCATGTCCATGAAATCATCAGGATCAAGCTGCTCCATGTTCCAAACGCCGGGTTGTGCCCAATTGTCTTTTAGGAATTGCGCCGCGCCGATCATGGCAGGCACACCCGTTGTATAGGCAACAGCTTGCGAGCCAACTTCTGCGTAGCACTCCTCGTGATCGCAAATGTTGTAGATGTAATAGGTCTTTTCGCCCGCACCATCTTTGGCATTACCTGTTGCAATATCACCGATACAGGTCTTGCCCTTGGTCAATTCGCCCAAATCGCTTGGATCGGGCAACACTGAAGCAAGGAACTGCAAAGGAATGATTTCTTTGCCGTCATGCATCACTGGTTCAATCGACGTCATGCCGATGTTTTGTAAAACGGTCACATGATTGATGTAAGCATCACCAAAGGTCATCCAAAAACGCGCGCGCTGAATTTCTGGGAAGTGCGTTTTAAGGCTTTCAAGCTCTTCATGATACATCAAATACATGTTCTTCTCCCCAACAACTGGGAAGTCGAACTTGTAATTGTGCGTCATGGCTGGGCTTTCCACCCATTCACCATTCTCCCAGTGCCGCGCGGGCGCTGTCACTTCGCGAATATTGATCTCTGGGTTGAAGTTGGTCGCAAAGGCTTTGCCATTGTCCCCGCCATTACAGTCCAAAACATCGATTTGGCGAATGCTATCAAGCTTGTGTTTGCGCAACCAAGTCGCGAACACAGATGTTACACCGGGATCAAACCCAGAACCCAAAACAGCTGTCAGCCCAGCTTCTTTGAATTTGTCTTGATAAGCCCATTGCCAATGATATTCAAACTTTGCCTCATCTTCAGGTTCATAGTTTGCCGTATCAAGGTAGTTTGCACCAGCCTTCAAGCATGCATCCATGATTGCAAGGTCTTGGTAGGGCAAAGCAAGGTTGACCACCAGGTCCGCCCCCACTTGTTTGATCAAGGCAGCGGTCGCTTCCACATCCATTGCATCGATTTCAGCGGTCTTGATCTCAACCCCAGTGCGTTCTTTTACTGATTTGGCTATGTCGTCGCATTTAAATTTGCGGCGACTTGCCAATGTGATGTCGGTAAAAATATCGCTATTCATTGCCATCTTGTGAACAGCAACAGATCCAACGCCCCCGGCGCCAATGACAAGTGTCTTGCCCATCAAAGTTCCCCTTTTTAGGTTGAGGGTGGTTTTAAAGTTCAACTATTTTTCGAAGTAAGTGTAGCCACTCAAGCTGTCTTTGTAAGCTGCAATGAGCACTCGACGTTCTGAAATCGACAACTTCTTTTCACTTACAGCGTTGTCAACACGTTTGCGGAATGTTGCAAGGCATGTCTGGGCCTCATATTCCACATACTCCAGAACCTCAGAAATGGTATCGCCCTCAACTTCATGCAGCAGGTCAAAGTTCCCATCATTGCCCAACGCCACGGTGACAACATTCGTGTCGCCGAAAAGATTGTGCAAATCACCCAGTGTTTCTTGGTATGCGCCAACAAAGAATACGCCGATGTAGTAGTCTTCGTTTTCTTTTAGGTCATGCACGGGCAGGGTTTTTGATATTCCGTCAGCAAGCACAAATCGGTCGATCTTACCATCTGAATCACATGTGATATCGGACAGCATGGCCTGGCGATGCGGTGTTTCGTTTAGCCGTTGCAACGGCATAATTGGGTGCAATTGATCAATAGCCCAAACATCAGGAAGAGATTGGAAAAGCGAGAAATTGCCGTGATAAATATCGGCGAAACTGCCCAGTTGCTCTTCAAGTTGTGCGGACGTTTCAGCATCAGCCGCCAGTGTCTTAAATTGGGCAACCAAATATCTGAAAACGGTTTCAGCTTGGGCGAGCGACTTAATATCCATGTTGCCGCGCCGGAACAAAGCCCGCACTTCATCCCGATAATAAATCGCATCGTTCACGCATTCTTGCAGACGTTTTGTGGACAAATAGCCCTGAATGGCCAAAAGGTCTTTGATCAAATGATGTGCATTTTCGCCGGTTTCCGGCAAGGTTGCGCTATCGTATAGGGTGGCGTCCAATACATCAAAAATCAACATTGACGACAGTGCAACAACGCCACGCCCGCTTTCGGTCACGATATTAGGATGTTCAATCTTGGCTTCATCCATCGCATATTTGACCGTTTCAACGATAGCTTCGCAATACTCTGGCAAACTATAGTTGACGGAGTTTTCGTTCGATTGTTTTTCACCCGTGTAATCGATGCCAAGGCCACCGCCAAGGTCGAGAAACTTGAAGGGCATGCCAAGCGATTTGAGCTCCGTGTAAAAGCGACAAGCTTCTTGCACAATGCGTCGTACATCATTGATATCGGATATCTGAGAGCCCAAGTGCGAATGCTGTAGGATCAGGCAATCTTCCATGCCCTCTGCCTTCAATCGCTCAGTTACCGCAACCACATTATCGGTGGTCATGCCAAAGGTTGAGCGATCGCCCGAGCTCTCTGCCCAATACCCAGTGATCTGGTGCGTGAGCTTAATGCGCGCACCAAGTCGTGGCTTCTCGCCAAGTGCTTTGGATACCCGGATGACCAAATCCAACTCTTTCGGGCTTTCCAAAACAATAATCGTGTTAAAGCCGATTTTGCAGGATAGGATCGCTAAGCGGATAAATTCTTCATCCTTCACGCCGTTGCAAATCAGCAAACTGTCTTTGGCTAGGTTTTGCGACAGCGCAATTAATAACTCAGGCTTTGAGCCAACTTCTAGCCCATAGCTAAATTGGCGTCCGGTCTCAACGATCCGTTCAACTACTTCTGCTTGTTGGTTGACCTTGATTGGAAACACACCGCGGTAATCGCCGCCATATTTGTAACCATCTATGGCTTTTGCAAACCCTTGATTGAGTTCGATAAGACTGTTTTGCAAAAAGGAATTAACGCGCAGCAAAATTGGCGAATGAATTCCGCGTTCCGCCAAATCGTTCACGATCGAGGGAATGCTTACAGGAAGTGCCTTGGGGTTCATCACGTCAACGAGCCCAGCGTCACCGTTTGGCAGAACTGTGAGGATCTTGTGTCCCCAACGATCAATGCCGTAGATTTCGGCACCCAATCTTGTTTCCAATTCGAAAATCTCCAATCAATCCGAATGTAATAGTGCCACAGCAATTCGCTGCTCACCAACTTCAACGCCAAGAATAGGCAAGCGGCCAAATTGTCAATCTCAATTATGGTTTCTGCCATTCATTTGCAACATTGCACCTTTGTATAAAACGCAATAGGCCTTTTCAAACGCTGCATCTCACCATACAGTTTTGGTCAACATTTCAATAATACGAATTGTGATATTGGGGAGTGAATTATGAAAATTGCAAGTTTAATGGCTGCGACCTTTGCAGCACTTTTGGGCGCCACTACAATTGCAGCCGCTGAAAGCCTGCCAGATTTAGGCGGGCGCACTATCGTCGCCGTAACCGAAAACGCCTATACGCCGCTCAATTTTGCAGACCCGAAAACGGGGGAAGGCATTGGTTGGGAGTATGATGCCTTCAATGAAATCGCTTTGCGGTTGAATGCAAAAGTTGACTGGCAGATTTCAAGTTGGGACACCATGATACAAGCTGTGCGCGATGGCCAGTTCGATGTGGGTATGGATGGAATAACAATTACGGACGAACGGGCAACGCAAATTGACTTCTCTGAGCCCTATATGACTTCGCAACAGTTCCTGCTGGTGCGTGCTAACGAAACCCAGTTTACCGACGCTTCAAGTTTTGCCGCAAATGCAGATCTGCTGGTCGGGGCGCAACCGGGCACAACCAACTTCTATGTGGCTGTATACGACATGCTTGATGGTGATGAAGCCAACCCGCGGATCAAATTGTTTGAGACGTTTGGTGCAAGTGTGCAAGCTCTAAAAGTTGGCGACGTCGATACTGTATTGATGGATAGCACATCTGCACAAGGCTATATGGGCGCAAATCCAGGAGCTTTCAAAATTGTTGGTGACGCTTTGGGCACCGAAGATTTTGGCTTTATCTTTACACCGGGTTCCGACCTTGTTGCACCAATTAATGCGGCGCTGAAATCTATGCGCGAAGATGGAACACTCGAAAAACTGAACCAGAAGTGGTTCTACGAGTATAAAGCCAACCAATAAGCGTAATTGGTGCCCACCATTGGTGGGCACCCATCCTACCAGCCCAGAGTTTGTCCCCCTAATGACCCCTATGCAAACGACAGCCAAACGCGAGATCCCTTTTTGGTTGCTCGCCGCCATTTTGTGCGCTGTGGTGGTGCTGTGGTCCATCATTGCGGATCAGGGCTATCAAACGATCTTCTTCGCGCTGAGCCGTGGCGTTTCCACTACGCTTTATGTGACCCTTGTTGCCTTTACGCTCAGCGTCTGTTTGGCCACTGTTGTTGTTTTGGCGCGCGTTTCCCCACTCCGTGTTTTGCGTGAAGTGGCCACATTTTACATAGAAATTGTGCGCGGCATCCCCATGCTGGTGTTGCTGTTTTACATAGCGTTTGTGGGTGCCCCATGGTTTGTCGATTTCTTCAACTGGGGCATGAACCCGTTGATTGAATTGGGGTTATTTGGAAAGATGACCGTGCGCGGCTTCGATTTCACATGGCGGGCGATCATTGCGCTCACAATTTCCTATTCCGCTTTTATTGCTGAAATCTTTCGTGCCGGAATTGAAGCAGTTGACCGCGGTCAAGTTGAAGCAGCAAAGGCACTGGGGTTGGGCCGGTGGCACACCTTTCGTTTTGTCGTCGCCCCTCAAGCTTTCAAATTGATCTTGCCGCCAATGGGCAATGAACTGGTGGCGATGATCAAAGATAGCGCGCTAGTGTCGGTGTTGGGAGTGCAAGATATAACGCAATTGGGGAAGGTTTATTCGGCCTCTACATTCAAGTTTTTTGAAACATACAACGTTGTTGCATTCCTATATTTGGTGATGACCATTTCATTGTCGCTGATCGTTCGCTGGCTTGAAAGCATCATGGGGCGTTCGATGCGCGAAACCAACCGTCATCGGCGCTAGATCGCGCCCTTATCTTGCTTGTGACATCAAACTACGTTAAACCGCGCAAACATAGGGGTTTTTCGTCAGGCATGGACTGCCAAACAGATCAGAGAGTCCATTCATTTTGTTCAATCGTTTTCTATCCGCTTCAGCCGATGGCTTTGTCGCGCCGTCACCCGCCCAGCTTCGCATCGATATTCTTGCTGGACTAACCGTTGCTTTGGCATTGGTGCCCGAAGCAGTTGCTTTTGCTTTTGTGGCAGGGGTTCATCCGCTGGTGGGGCTTTACGCCGCTTTCATCGTTGGCTTGGTTACCGCCATACTTGGCGGGCGTCCAGGCATGATTTCAGGCGCAACCGGCGCGCTTGCGGTTGTTATGGTTTCCTTGGTAGCTCAGCATGGCATTGAATATTTGTTCGCAACGGTCGTGTTAATGGGCATCATTCAGATTTTCGTCGGCATTATGCGCTGGGGCAAATTCATCCGTATGGTCCCCCATCCTGTTATGCTAGGCTTTGTGAACGGCCTAGCTATCGTGATTTTTCTCGCTCAATTGAGTCAGTTCCAAGTGCCTGGTTCAGCGACCG
>NZ_CAKZPW010000278.1:0-4110 GCF_937139385.1 uncultured Maritalea sp.
AGGGGCGGCTGGTGCGCCGAAAATGCTCAATATTGGTTTGCATTGCCGGTTGGTGGGGCGACCCGGACGGATTGCGGCGTTAAAACGCTTTATCGAATATGTGCAAAGCCACGATGATGTTTGGATCGCCAAACGCATAGAAATTGCTGAACATTGGGCCAAAAATCATCCTTTTGTAAAACGACAAAACCGCCCTTCAACACTTACCAAACCAAAATTTGTTGCCCAATTTGGTGGTGTGTTTGAACATTCCCCTTGGATTGCTGAACGCGCCTATGAACGCGAAATGGGCGCAGCCCATGACACAGCGATTGGTGTACATTCTTTGTTGGCTGCAGAATTTCGCAAAGCTAACGAAGACGAACGCTTGGGCGTTTTGCGCGCGCACCCAGATTTGGCCGGCAAGTTGGCCGCAGCAAAACGTCTTACCGCTGAATCAACATCTGAACAGGCATCGGCGGGCCTTGATGCACTCACAGACGCTGAGCGGGAACGGTTTACAACGTTGAACAGTGAATATGTGGCCAAACATGGTTTTCCGTTCATTATTGCGGTTAAAGGTCTCACAAAAGATCAAATTCTTGCGCAGTTTGAAAAGCGCATTCACAATGACAGCGAAACAGAGTTCTCAACCGCTTGCAAACAGGTGGAGCGAATTGCCCTTTTGCGCCTCAAGGATATGGTGAAGTAGATATGCCAAATTCAAAATACTACGCACCGACGGGCGGATTGCCGCCCCAAAGCCAATTGATGACCGGGCGTGCCATATTTACCGACGCCTATGCAGTTATCCCAAAAGGCGTGATGAGCGACATTGTCACCTCCTATTTGCCCCACTGGGAAGACACTAGAGCGTGGATTATCGCGCGTCCTTTGTCAGGTTTTGCTGAAACATTTGCCCAATATATTGTTGAAATTGCACCGGGCGGTGGCTCCAACAGGCCGGAACCGGACCCAAAATCTGAGGCGGTTTTGTTCGTTGTTGAAGGCGAGTTGGATCTTGAATTGGATGGGCAAACCCATCGCATGGCCGAGGGTGGCTATGCTTATATTCCCCCATCTGCCGATTGGTCCGCACATAATGCCACCGCGCATCCGGTGAAATTTCACTGGATCCGCAAGCAGTATGAAGCGGTTGAAGGGATCAACCACCCCACAGCTTTTGTGACCAACGAAAAGCTGACTCCAGCCAACCCAATGCCCGACACAAATGGAGCATGGGCGACCACTCGTTTTGTCCAGCCTGATGACTTGCGCCACGATATGCATGTGAACATCGTTACGTTCGAGCCGGGTGGCGTAATCCCTTTTGAAGAAACCCATGTGATGGAACACGGGCTCTACGTCTTGGAAGGCAAGGCAGTCTATAAACTCAATTCGGATTGGGTGGAGGTGGAGGCTGGCGACTTTATGTGGTTACGCGCTTTTTGCCCGCAAGCTTGTTATGCGGGTGGTCCGGGCAAGTTCCGCTATTTGCTCTATAAAGACGTGAACCGCCATCCCAAACTCAGCCTCAAAGGATAGAGCAATGGACAGCATCGAAATTGTGCCGCTAACCGAAGAGCAGTTCGCTCCGTTTGGTGAAGTGATCGATCTGAGTAAGGCTGAACACTTTGGGATCAACAATGGCATGTGTACGCGGTTTAATGATCTCGCGACGGTGGAATTAGGGGGCAAGGACGCGCGCACTTTGGTCAATGTGTTTCGCGGCAAGCCCTATGATCTACCTTTGCACTTAAAAATGGTCGAACGCCATCCGCTTGGCTCGCAAGCCTTTATCCCCATGACCAAACGCCCGTTTTTGGTGATTGTGGCCCACGACACAGACGGCGTGCCGGGTACGCCCTTGGCGTTCCTTACCAAACCCGGGCAAGGCATAAATATTGGCCAAAACGTGTGGCACGGGGTGCTGACCACACTCGGTGAAATAAGCGATTTTGTGGTGGTCGACCGGGGTGGGCGCGGCGACAATTTGGAAGAATATTTCTTTGAAGAAGGATTTATCGTAGATTTTGGCGACTAGCGCCGATCCAATTTGCGTCCCAACACCAGCGAGCTTTGCGTGCGGCGCACGCCGGGAATGAGGGCGATTTCGTCGATTACCTCGTCGATGTCTTCAAGTTGCGGGGCTTCTACGGATACCAGCAAATCGAACTCTCCGCTAATCGCAAGGCTCAGTTTAACTTCGGGAAAGCTGGCCAGCTTTTCATTGATTTGCTTATTCTGTTGCTGCAGCACTTCGATCAGCACAAAGGCTTCGACCATCTGTTGGCCGGGATCTTGCGCCAATTTTACCGTGTAGCCTGTTATATAACCCATGCGCTCAAGCCGTGTGATGCGTTCATGCACAGTGGTGCGGGCAATACCCAGTTTCTTGGCAATATCAGAGGTTTTTGCCCGCGCATTGGCCTGCAACAGGGCAACCAACTCGCGGTCTAAATCATCTCGTAGAGGTCGATTGGTCACGGCATGCTCTCGCTTCGGTATTTCGGCAATTATCCGACATTATGACGATTTGGTCCATCCCAATTGTTCTCATTGATTCAGTGTAAACTTGAGTTAACGAACGATTTAGAATCGTCATTTCAACGGATCTCTGTGATATTTATCGTCATAATGACGATATTCAGCGTTTCGTATCGCTATATTCTGACAGTCATTTCCAGCACAATAGTCCCAGTTTAGTTTTCCAACCTGAGGGATAAATATGAATTGGGAAGTTTTGGTTGTTGGCGGTGGTAAAATTGGTCGCATGGTGGCGGTGATTTTGCAAAATGCGCCAGAGTTCAACGTCACAATCGCCGATGCAGACGAAAAGATGCTCGCACAAGTGGCCGAACTTGGTATTGCTACGAAGAAGGTTGACGTTTCCAACGAAGTTGAGCTTTTGGGCGCGCTTGATGGCAAAAACGCTGTATTGAGCGCCGCGCCCTATTTCTTAACACCAGCCATTGCAACCGCTGCGAAGAAAGCCGGAGCCAACTATTTCGATCTTACTGAAGATGTGAAATCGACGAAGTTTGTGATGGATTTGGCCAAAGACGCCAAGTCAGCCTTTATGCCTCAGTGTGGTTTGGCCCCGGGCGCGTACAGGATTTACCCTCCGCCTGCCGCCAATGTGGTATGACTCGTCCACTGCTCGTGGCCGATCCAGGTCTTTTGGGCTTACCGCCACACACCGAGGTTGAGCGCGTCCTGGTCAACGCGGGCTACTCTGTGGCTGTTTTTAGCGACCTTCAGCCCAACCCCGTGGGCGATAATATCGCCGACGGGGTTGCAGTATTTAGTGCTGGCAAGCACGACGGCGTGATTGCGCTTGGCGGAGGTAGCGCTATTGATGCAGCAAAAGCAATTGCCTTTCAAAGTGGTCAAACTCAAGATCTGTGGTCTTTCGAAGACGAGGGCGACAATTTTGTAAACGCAAATAGTGCAAAAATTTCACCTATTGTAGCGCTGCCTACCACCTCGGGTACAGGTTCGGAGGTGGGCCGCGTCGCGGTCATTGCCAATGAAGTAGAGCGGCGTAAGGTGCTGATATTTCACCCCAAAATGATGCCAGAAATTGTCATTCTAGACCCGCAGCTAACGGTGGGCTTGCCCCCGACGATCACCGCCGCCACCGGCATGGATGCACTGGCGCACTGCCTTGAGGCCTACTGCGCAGTGGGCTTTCACCCCATGGCAGACGGCATCGCTGTACAGGGTATGCAACTGATTAAACAGTGGCTACCGATTGCCTTTCGAGAGGGCGGCCACATTGAGGCGCGGGGCCACATGCAAGTGGCAGCAACCATGGGAGCCACGGCTTTTCAGAAGGGCCTGGGCGCTATTCATGCGCTAAGCCACCCGGTTGGGGCTATTTACGATAGCCATCACGGGCTGACCAACGCGGTATTTATGCCCTATGTTGTTGCATTCAACAAGCCGGCAATCAGCGCGCGGTTGCCGGCGCTGGCGAGGGCCCTGGACTTGCCAGCTGATGACGAAAACACCGCTTTCGAGGCTGTGCTGGACTGGATACTGTCACTGCGAAAATTGCTGGACATACCTCACACCCTCACCGACATGGGCCTGGATGACCAACTCGTAGATCAAGTGTGTGCCATGGCT
>NZ_CAKZPW010000279.1:0-4110 GCF_937139385.1 uncultured Maritalea sp.
TGATCTTCAATCGGTTCATGTCGGTCAGTTTTATTGCAGCGCAGGATGAGACGACCCGCGCTGACATTGAAGGGCAAATCCGCAATTTGATCACCACGCACCCAGCGCTAATGGGGAAATCCGAAGTGGTTTTTCCCTATGTCACCGAGTGCTTTTGGTGTGTCAAAGAGGGCTAACAGTCGCGAACGTGCTTGGCTTTTAACTGTTTCATGAGATCTTGCACCGACATATTGTCGACCAATGTGAGCAACTCAACGTCCGATGCGCGTGCCATATACACTGTAAATTTTTCCTGCGCGTATTCGAACTGCTCGGTTTTGCAAAAATCCGGAGACAATCCGATCGTTAGCGAAGCGCCTTTTGTGTTTTTCGACTTCATGTCGCGCAAGAGGACTTGGAATTCAACGAGTTCCTCCTTTGCCTTTTCAGAAAAACCAAATAAATTGAGAACCTTGCCTTTGTGCTGCGGCACTTTGGTGAGCGACAATTCTGAAGCGTCCAGGCGCACGATTGCGAAATCGTGAATTGAAGGCTCTTCGCCCGCCAGTTGCACGGTCATCGTGAATTTTGATGTCTCTGGCTGGGCATTGAGCTGCGGGGTCGCCTCAACACCAAAAACCATATTTGCGATATCAGCCTCAAGTGGATCAAAGTCTGACATGGCGTGCATGGTTTTGATTGTGGAGAGCGAGACGCATGCACCCACGAGCATTGTGATGGATAGTGCTGCAAAAAACTTCAAGTAAGACATTAATAAAACACCCTCATAATTGATTTATGAGGGTGTTTTAGTCTTCAAATTGGGGTCAGAATATGGCGGATTTTAGAATATTTCGCCCAGCGCACTTGCCCCTTTATCGGCAGACCCAACCAATGCGCGCATGCCGGAGAACAGTTCCCGGCCCAATCCATGGTGCGACGCGGAAAGGTCCTGCGTTGCTAAAGGACGCGCATCAAACTCGGCATGGTCGCCCAAGAATTCAAGTGTGCCTTTTTCCGCATCTAAACGGAGCATATCACCGTCTTTGATTTTGGCGATTGGCCCGCCATCCAATGCTTCTGGCGTTAGATGGATCGCGGCGGGGATTTTGCCGGATGCGCCGGACATGCGCCCATCGGTGACCAAGGCAACCTTGTAGCCCCTACCCTGCAAAATGCCGAGCGGTGGGGTGAGTTTGTGTAACTCTGGCATGCCGATAGCTTTTGGCCCCGAGAAACGCACCACGGCGATCATATCTTGCTCGAGATCACCTTTTCTGAACGCCTCTTGCATCTCGTCTTGTGAATGGAACACTTTTGCAGGTGCCTCAACAAACCGGTGTTCTTCTTTCACGGCTGAAATTTTGATGACAGATTGGCCAAGGTTACCTTTGAGCAGTTTTAGACCACCCGATGTGGCAAACGCTGCATCGGTTCCGGCAAGCACCTTGTCATTGCCGGTGGTTTTTGGTGCAGACACAAAGTGAACCTTTTCGCCGTCCAGTTTTGGCTCTTGTGCATAAACATGCAGGCCCGAACCCCAGATGGTTTTAACATCGTCGTGCAGCGCACCATCGTTGAGCAATTGGTCGATCATAAAGCCCATACCGCCAGCGGCGTGGAAGTGGTTCACATCAGCCATGCCGTTTGGATAGACCCGCGCCAGCAACGGCGTGCAATCGGATAAGTCAGACATGTCCTGCCAATTGATTTGGATGCCTGCGGCCGCAGCCATAGCGATCAAGTGGATGGTGTGGTTTGTGGAACCGCCTGTTGCGTGCAAACCAATCATGCCATTTACGATGGCTTTTTCGTCGATCACTTGGCTTGCGGGCGTAAATTCATTACCCAGCGCCGTAATTGCCAGGGCACGACGTGCCGCTTCTTTGGTCAAAGCGGTACGCAAAGGCGTGCCCGGATTGACAAAGCTTGAACCGGGAATATGTAGGCCCATGATTTCCATGAGCATTTGGTTGGAATTGGCGGTGCCATAAAATGTGCAGGTGCCGGCTGAATGATAGCTATCGCTTTCCGCCTGCAGAAGTTCTTCGCGGCCTACTTTACCTTCTGCGTACAACTGACGGATGCGGGCTTTTTCGTCGTTTGGCAAACCAGAAGGCATTGGGCCAGCAGGCACGAACACGGCTGGTATGTGACCAAAGGTCAGTGCAGCGATCACCAAACCCGGCACGATCTTGTCGCAAATACCAAGGAACATGGCGGCGTCGAACATATTGTGGCTCAAGCCGATGGCGGCAGACATGGCAATCACGTCGCGTGAAAACAGCGAAAGGTCCATGCCCGGTTGGCCTTGGGTCACCCCATCACACATTGAAGGTACACCGCTTGCCACTTGCGCGGTCGCGCCCATTTCGCGGGCTGCCTCTTTGATGAGATCGGGATAATCATAATAGGGTTGATGTGCCGAAAGCATGTCATTGTAAGAAGTGATGATGCCAATATTGGGCGTGATCCCATCGGATAGTTTTTCTTTATCCCCAGGCGCGCAGGCCGCAAAGCCGTGGGCCAAATTGCCACAAGACAGCGCCGAACGATGGACGCCACGCGTCACTTGCGCATCCATGCGGTCAAGATAAGTGCGACGCGTTTTTTCGCTGCGTTTGATAATCCGGTCGGTGACGTCCTTGATTTGATTGTTAACGCGCATCGGTCATCTCCAATTCGATTTGAATGTGCCGCCGGGCTTAGGGGCACCAATAAATATTGAGCGGCGTTTGATCTTGCCGCAGCACGGCGCGGATTGGCATGTCTTCAACATCGCCCTCGCCTTGTGCCGCATCTAAAACGTCTTGCTTTGCCTCGCCTTCTATATGAAGCGCCAAAAGTGAGGCGTTGAGCAAGGTCGGCAGCGTGAACGTTATGCGTTCCTCGCC
Source organism: uncultured Maritalea sp. (assembly GCF_937139385.1). Classification (NCBI taxonomy): domain Bacteria; kingdom Pseudomonadati; phylum Pseudomonadota; class Alphaproteobacteria; order Hyphomicrobiales; family Devosiaceae; genus Maritalea; species uncultured Maritalea sp. The sequence goes on from NZ_CAKZPW010000279.1 coordinate 2,874, forward strand.
CGCGCCCGCCGCGCGCATCGACGAGAACATTGGTGTGTTGTTGAGATCGATCGCCGCGCTTAAATTGTCGCCGCCGGGGAAAAAGCTTGCCGTATGGCCGTCGGTTCCCATGCCCAAAATCACCACCGTGATCGGCTGTGCCATCTCTGTAAAGCGGCTTGAAAGTTCCTCAATGCCAGCGTCAGCACTTTTGCCTTCAACAAACAAGGGCTCAAAATGAGCATTCGCGGCATCGCCTTGCAGCAAGTTTTCAGCCACCAGCTTGGCATTTGAGCGATCCGAAGATGGCTCAACCCATCGCTCATCCACCAACGAAACAAAAACCTTTGACCAGTCTAAGTCAGCACGGCTTAAGTGTTGGAAAAACAGTTTTGGCGTTGAACCGCCCGAAACCAAAAGGCTTGCTTTGCCATCACGCGAAATGGCCGTGCGCAAAGCGCCCGCCACATCTTCTGCCAATGCGGCGGCCAAAATGTCTTTGTTGGCGAAATCTGTTTTAGAGGCCTTTTGGGTCATCAGCTTCCTCGTGCCATGTACGTCCATCACGTTCGATCAGCGCAATCGAGGCCGTTGGGCCCCACGTGCCTGCAGTATAGCCGTGTAGTTTGTCTGTATCATTGTCCCAAGCTTCGCGGATCGGGTCGATCCAGCGCCAAGCCGCTTCCAGCTCATCGCGCCGCATAAACAAAGTTTGGTTGCCGCGCACCACGTCCATCAACAAACGTTCATAGGCTTCTGGCGTGCGTTGAATGAATGTGTCAGCAAATGACAAGTTGAGCGGCACTTGGCGAAGGCGCATGCCACCGGGGCCCGGGTCCTTAATCATCAAGAACAGCTTCACGCCTTCATCAGGCTGCAGGCGGATTACCAATCGGTTGGCCTTTGGCACCCCTTCAGAGCGCGAAAAAATCGAATGGGGAATTTCGCGGAACTGAATAACAATTTCAGATGCGCGGGTAGCCATACGCTTGCCGGTGCGCAAATAGAAGGGCACGCCATTCCAGCGCCAGTTTTCAACTTCTGCCTTAATTGCCACAAAAGTCTCGGTGTTTGATTTTACGTCGTCACCCAACTCTTCAAGATAACCCGGCACTTTGGTTTCTTCGGACGAAACACCACGATATTGGCCGCGCACTGTTAGTTTTTCAACAGCATCGCCAACGATGGGTTTTAAGGCGCGCAACACTTTCAGCTTCTCGTCACGCAAGGCGTTCGCTTCGTCAGATACTGGGGGTTC
>NZ_CAKZPW010000280.1:0-3812 GCF_937139385.1 uncultured Maritalea sp.
AGGGCTTCTTAAAATCGCTGATTTTTGAAACCAGCAATGGCATGCGCCTCAGTGCTGCTGATGCTGAAATCCGCCCAGGCAACACTCTGTTTTTAAACGACGCATCGCTTACCCCTTGCGGGAACTGCGTGGATGCAAAAGGTCGGCAAATTGGTTGGCGCGTTAAGTCTGCCACCATTTTGCGTGATACGGAAAAGAAAACGATCTATTTTACAGGCGGATCGCTTGAGATCGCTGGCATTCCTATTGCCTACTTGCCTTGGCTTGCCCTGCCCGACCCTTCTTTGACCAACATTGAAGACCTTGTGCGCACCCGCATATCCTACAGTGCGGAAAAAGGCGTTGCTGTTGTCTATCCTGGCTTTGTTTGGCATCAACCCGAATATGGACTGACATTGACTCCCGAATTTTACACGCGGCAAGGTGTTCTGGGCGAGTTGAACTGGAAAAAACAGGTTGGTTTTGCAAGTTATTCGGCAGACGCATGGGGCATTTACCAGCTTTCGCCATGGGCCTATGCCGGTAAAATTGGCGACACAAACCTGCGCGGTGGAATGCAAGGCAAAGTGGACCTTGCTCTGGACGATGGATGGAAAGCGGGCGCTCAAGCCTCTGCTTATTCCGATCGTTCTTTCGCTCTTGACTACAACAAAGGTCGTCGTGATGGCGATTATGCAACGCAGCGGATATTTGCCACTCAACTAACCAACGACACCTATATAGACGCTCGAGCGGAATATTACGTGGGACTGGGTGAAGACGGGGCAACGAACGAAGCCAAACAGGGTCAAGTTCTGCCAACAATCCTTGGCCATCATGTGGCTAAAGCGCCCAACGGCATGGGCGAAGTCGCACTTGACGGTCAATTAACCCGCATCACGCGGGAGGCCGATAGTTCCTCCACCGTGGGCGGTGTTGATTATGTTGAAGGCTTCGCTGGTGAAAAGACACATGCAAGCGTGCAAGCTGCGTGGCGCGACCAATGGGTCTTGCCCGCCGGAGTGCTGATTTCTCCTTATGTTGGCGTGCGTGGTGATGTGGCGCAATATGAGAGCGCAAGCACGCACGCAAATGCACCAGCCACCAGCATAACCCATTCTATAACGCCCATCGCAGCGCTTGATGTGAGCTGGCCATTGATGGCGCGGAGCGAAGGGGCAAACCACTTTGTCACCCCTCGCCTGCAGATCGTTTCACGCGGTGGCGATTCCTCACCAGGGATCACCAATGATGACGCGCAGAGCTTTGTGTTTGATGATACGAACTTGTTCAGCTTCAATCGCTTTTCAGGCACTGACAGGCAAGAAACTGGCACGCGAGCAACTTATGGCGTCACCTATCATGCTGATTTAACCGACGGGCGTTGGTTTGATCTTGCAATTGGTCAATCCATTCAAATTGGCGGCACCAACAGCGCGGCTCTTGCCAATCCTTATCAAACCGGTCGCGGCTCGGGCGTAAGCGATGGCCTTTCACACATTGTGGTCGCAGCAAAAGGCGCGCCTTTTGCTGGTGTTGAGTTGGGCGCAAAAACGCTAATTGACCCCAATAGCACATCGATTGATCGGGCCGTAGTTGCTGGAAAATATTCTGGAGAATTGTTTTCTGCTGGTATCGACTACGCCTATCAATCCAAAGCAATGGCGCCCGGTGTTAGCGCAGACCGCCATGAAATTGGTGGCAATCTTGCAGTGCCGATTGACGACTATTGGACAGTCGGGGCGAACGCTCGATATGACATTGTGGGCTCAAAACTGAACAATTATGGCATTTCGTTAGGCTATGACGACAATTACACGCAAGGCAGCATTTTTTATCATTCAGATCGCAGCGGCACCAAAGGTGGCCGTGTTGGGGTCAGTTTGAAACTAAAAATGCTCGCAGATGTGGGTTACGATCACAATTTTTGATCTGACGCTCAAAAAAAGGCCGCAATCGTTGCGCACTCATGCTAACACAGCATTCAAGCGAAAAACTCAATATACGGGAACCATTCGATGCGCATCATAGGTTTGATCCTCATTGCACTGCTTAGCTTAACTTCAGTATCTGGCACTGCCCATGCGGCGCAGGTCAAAATGGTTGTGAACGGCAAAACAGTGACCGATTACGACATCAACCAACGCGCTCTATTTATGCGCTTGGAACGTCGTGGAAAATCCAATGCGGACCGACGCAAACTTGCGGAAAAAGAACTGATTGATGAAGCCGTCATGTTGTCCGAAGCTCGTCGACTTGGTTTTGAAGCAAACGAAAAGGCTGTCGATGAGGCCTATACTCGAATTGCGATCAACGCGAAACTGAGTGCGAACAAATTGACCCAGATTTTGAATGCCGCCGGGGTGCAAACCAAAACCTTAAAGGACCGGTTGCGCGCTCAATATGCATGGCAGGCGGTTGTGGCAAATGTGCTCCGCCAAAAGGTTCAAATCTCGGATTTGGACCTTGATCTAGCTGCCAAAGAAAAGCTAGGTGAAACAACCTCTTACGACTATATGCTCACCGAAATCGTTTTTTTGAATTCTGCTGGTGGCTCGGTAAAGTCTCGCACAGCGCAAGCCAACCAGTACCGCAAAAACTTCAATGGATGCGACAGCGCAGTGGACCTTTCGCTTTCTTATCGTGATGCTGCCGTGCGCAAATTGGGCCGCCGCCACTCCACCCAACTGCCTGACCCGGTTGCGGCAGAACTTGCGAAGCTCTCCGTTGGTGGAATTTCCAAACCTCGTACCGTTGCGAACGGCGTGCAAATGCTTGCCGTTTGTCAAAAAAGTGCCGCGGAAGACCTGACCTTTGTGAAAAACAAATTGCGCAACGAAGTAGGCTCGGAGAAACTTGAAAGTGAATCTGAAGCTTATCTTGATAAGCTACGCAAAGAAGCGTCTATCGAAAGACGCTAATCGCATATGCAAAAAGCACTGATACCGCTGGCCCTCACATTGGGTGAACCCGCAGGCATTGGCCCCGACCTGACCTTGCAGCTATTTGCAAACCGCGTGAAGAAGCCATTGCCATGTTTTGCCGTTTTTGGTGATGTGCAGTTTCTAGGAGCGCGCGCTGCACGGTTGAAATTGGAAATTGCCGTTCGTCAAATTGACACCCTTGAACAGGCAGCAGACGTGTTTGATACCGCACTGCCCGTAATGCCTTTAGCTGCGCGTGCAACGGACGTACCCGGTTTTTTGGACAAGGAAAATGCGGCCATCGTGACCGCATCTATTGAACAGGCTGTTGGTGCTGTTCGTGCAAAACAGGCACGGGCAGTGGTTACCGCGCCAATTCATAAAGCCAACCTCTATGAAGCGGGGTTTAAGTACCCCGGACATACTGAGTTTTTAGCAGCTTTGTGTGCACAAGAAGGTGTTTCGCCTCGCCCGGTTATGATGCTAGCGCACAAAGATAAGCGCGCCATACCCGTGACCATTCACATCGCGCTTAAAGAGGTTTTTTCTCGCTTAACGGTTGGTCGAATAGTTGAAACTGTCCGCGTTGCGCACCATGATCTGATACATAAATTTGGTATTGCAGCGCCTCGGATCGGTGTGACGGGCCTCAATCCACATGCGGGTGAAGATGGCGCGATGACGCCAACACCGCGCAAGCAAGAAGAAATCCTAAACATTCGTCGACTTTTACAGGGCGGCATTGGCTTCGATGTTACTCGTGGTGACTCCTTAGAAGTTGTTAGCGTACCCTTTACCCGTATGGATGCAGGTGAAATTGAAGATGCGCCTATTTGGGAACAACCCGGCTTTCTACCAATTCTTAAGCTAGTTGTTGGTGGTTTGGTTATAATAGTGCTTATCATCTTC
>NZ_CAKZPW010000281.1:0-17386 GCF_937139385.1 uncultured Maritalea sp.
TTCAGAAGGACCTGAAATAATCAAAGGCGTACGCGCCTCGTCGATCAAAATTGAATCGACCTCATCCACGATGGCGAAGTGGTGGCCGCGCTGTACCATTTGTTCTTTGGAGAACTTCATGTTGTCGCGCAGATAATCAAAGCCAAATTCGTTGTTGGTGCCATAGGTCACATCCGCTGCATAGGCGGCGCGGCGTTGATCGTCGGATAGGCCGTGGACGATGATGCCAGTGGTCAGGCCGAGGAAACTATAGACTTGGCTCATCCATTGCGCATCGCGGCTAGCCAGATAGTCGTTCACGGTCACCACATGCACACCGTTTCCGGTTAGCGCGTTCAAGTAAACGGCCAAGGTGGCCACAAGGGTTTTACCCTCACCGGTGCGCATTTCAGCAATGGCGTTATCGTTGAGCACCATGCCACCGATCAGCTGAACATCGAAATGGCGCATGCCCATCGCGCGCTTTGCAGCTTCGCGTACTGTGGCAAAAGCGGGTACCAAAAGATCTTCAATTTTGGTGCCATTTTGGTACTGGGCTTTAAACTCATTTGTCCGGGCTTGTAGTTGCTCGTCCGTCAGTGCCGCGAGCTCAGGCTCTAGCGCGTTAATTTTTTCAACGATCGGTCGATATTTTTTTACTTGGCGGTCATTTGAAGAGCCAAAGATTTTTCTTGCTAGCGCGGCGAGTGCCATATGAGCGGTCCCATTTTGTTGCCAATTCGCCTTATTTTCGGCGCATCAGCGGAAAATTCTGTGCGAGAACGTGATGATCGATGGGCATAAGGGCCTATTTTTTATCTATTCAAGCGTTGGGAGATGTAAGTGCGGTGAAGTGTCTTGTCAACGCCTGCCAAATCACGCAAACCTCAAATAAATATGTTCGCCACCTATCCGCCGTTTTTAAGGCGGCGGGTGCCCAAAAGAAAAAGAAAGTCTGATAATGCTGAAAAATGACCTGAAACGCCAAAATGGTTTTCGAAAATTCTTACTCGGCGGGGCAGTTGCTTTTGGCATGTTGAGCGCCCCTGCGGTCTTTGCACAAGAGATTTTGGGCCCAGATGTGGTGATTGCTGTTGTGGGTGGCGAAAATATCACCCAAGCAGAACTAAGCTATGCGCTTGAAGATATGGGCGAAGAAATTACGCAAATCCCGGTGAATGAGCGCCGCGACTTTTTGGTGCAGATGCTGGTGGATATGAAAGTCATGGCCCAAGCTGCGCGCAAGGCTGGCATGGCGGACACAACTACATTTGCAAGCCGAAAAACCTATTTGGAAGATCGGGCGTTGCGCCGGGCCTATTTGCAGGATGTGATGGCCACAGAGGTCAGCCAAGATGAGCTGAAAGCAGCCTATGATGATGCATTCAAGAACTTTGAAGGCAAAGATATGTTCCGCGCGCGCCACATCTTATTGGCTTCAGAAGATGATGCCAAACTGGTTGTTGTTGAGTTGGACAATGGTCGCGATTTTGCTGAAGTTGCTAAAGAAAAATCCACAGGCCCATCCGGTCCACAAGGGGGCGATCTTGGCTACTTCAGCGAAGGGGATATGGTGCCAGAGTTTTTTGAAGCGACCCGTGCGTTGGAAGTTGGTGCGCATTCGGGCCCGGTTCAATCACAATTTGGCTGGCACGTGATCAAACTTGAAGATCGTCGTCCGTCCACGCCACCAACGTTTGAACAGGTTTTACCCCAAATCCGCCAGCGTGTTATGGTTGGCAAGTTCGAGAAGTTGGTTGAGGACCTTAAAGCGGGTTCAAATATTCAAATCATGAATGTGGGTAACTAATATGGCTAAAGTGACGGCTGTGTCGCCACTGGCGCCAGAGAGTTTTCCAGGGCTAGCGAAGGTCGAGGGGGCGGAATTATTTACCGCTTCTATTGGCGAGGGCTATCATGGGCGCGCTAACTTATTTGTGGCGCGCATGGTGCCTGGCACCACAGTTGCCGGGGTTCTAACCAAAAGCAAGTGTCCTTCCGCCCCCATTGATTGGTGCAAACAAAACCTTGTTGCCGGCTCTGCCCGCGCCTTGGTGGTTAATGCGGGCAATGCCAATGCCTTTGTGGGCAAAGTTGGCGCGCAAACTGTGCAAAAAACCGCAGATGCTGCGGCTGAATTGTTGCATTGTGAACCTGGTGAAGTGTTTATTTCCTCGACCGGGGTAATTGGTGAACCGCTGGATGCCAAGCCGCTTGTGGCTGCGCTAGCGCAATCGCTAAAACAAAGCGCAGACTATGAAGCCGCGGCCAATACCATTCGCACAACGGACACTTTTGCCAAAGGCGCTGGTGCTTCTTTTGATCTTGATGGGGTGGACGTTTGTATTTCGGGCATTGCAAAGGGATCAGGGATGATTGCGCCGAATATGGCGACCATGCTGTCTTATATTTTTACCGATGTTCCAATTGCTGCAAATGTTTTGCAAGCGATTTTGGTTGAAGGCAACGCAAAAAGCTTCAACGCCATAACAGTGGATAGTGATACCTCCACCTCAGACACCTGTTTGGTTTTTGCAACGGGTGCCGCAAAGGGGCGCGGACTTGAGCCGATCACAGGTTTGGATGACCCACGTTGCACGGATTTCTCTCAAGCGTTGCACGCCGTTTTGCATGACCTTGCTCTGCAAATCATCCGCGATGGTGAAGGGGCAACCAAATTGATGGTGGTCAAAGTGGTTGGCGCAACTTCGGATCAAAGTGCTGATGTTATTGCGCGTTCAATTGCCAATTCACCATTGGTGAAAACAGCGCTTGCGGGCGAAGATGCAAACTGGGGTCGCGTGGTCGCAGCGGTTGGCAAAGCAGGTGAGCCAGCTGATCGCGATAAGTTGCAAATTCGGTTTGGTGATTTGGTGGTGGCAAAAGAGGGCTACCGCTCGCCAGATTATTCTGAAGCAGTGGCCAGCCAATATATGAAAAATCAAGAGATCGAAATTGGTGTTGATTTGGGCTTGGGCGCGGGTGAAGCGACCATTTATGGCTGTGATTTGACGCACAGTTATGTGTCGATCAATGGGGACTACCGTAGCTAGGCCATAGCAAATTGGGGGACCAAGATGAAAATCACGATTGAGGCGATCGTAAGGGCAGACATTGAGACTGTTTGGTCATGTTGGAATAGTCCGGACGACATTGTGAACTGGAACGCAGCGTCTGATGATTGGCACACAACTACCGCAAGTGTCGATTTACGGGTTGGCGGTCAAACTTCCTCTCGCATGGAAGCCAAAGATGGCAGCATGGGTTTTGACTTTGTTGGCACGTTCACCACCATCGTTGAGCACGAGCTTATTGAATTTGAATTGGAAGACGCTCGGACCGTTCGGGTGCAATTTAAGGGCTCAGATGGATTTGTGAAAATCACAGAAACATTTGATGCAGAAGATGAAAATGAAATTGAAATGCAGCGCGCGGGTTGGCAAGCTATTTTGAACCGATTTGCCGCCTATACCGAAGAAAAACTCAAATAATCTGCAATCGAAAGAATATGTTTTGACAGATCAAAAACCGGTTTTGTTGGTGGTCGCTTGCGCTTTGGTGGATGCGGATCGGCGTGTGCTTATTGCGCAACGGCCCCAAAACAAGAGCATGGGCGGCTTGTGGGAATTCCCTGGGGGCAAGGTCGAGGCGAATGAAAGCCCGGAAGAAGCGATCATTCGTGAGTTGAAGGAAGAGTTGGATATCGACACCCAACAGGCTTGCCTTGCGCCGCTCACATTCGCGTCTTTTTCTTATGAGAAATTTCACCTTCTGATGCCACTTTATGTATGCCGGAAATGGCAGGGGACCCCCAACGCGCTTGAGCATTTAGCGCTGAAGTGGGTCAAGCCGCAGCGTTTGCGCGATTACCCAATGCCCCCGGCAGACGAACCGCTGGTCGCCCATTTGTGCGATCTGCTCTAAGTATGAAGCGATGCCAAGGCAGGGAACTGACCCATGAAGATCCAACTCAAAGCTTTTCTGCACAATGATAGTGGGGCAACAGCCATCGAGTACGGTCTGATCGCTGCTGTTGTGGCGGTGGTGGTTATTGCGTCTTTTAATGGACTTGGGGATGCGCTGAATGACTTGTTCAATGGGAACGAGAAAAGCATCATCGGCGCAATGAGCAACGCGAATAAATCCTGAGGGCTTTTGGCTCTATTTATCTTTTTCAAGCACGTCTTTGAGTGAGACTTTTGCGCTACCTGGTGCGAGAGGTTTTTGTTGGCTTTCGTGGGGTGCCCATGCAGAAAGCCAGATGAATTCCAGTGTGGCGGGCACGCGGCCATCGTCATTCTGATGGTCTTCAATATAGTGGCCGATGACTTTGCCCAACAGTTTTCTCGTGGTGGCTTTTTGGGGCACCTCTATCATTGGGTTTGTGGCCCCAAAGGCTCTAAGTTCGCTCATCAGCGCGAGGGGATGTTCGTAGCGCACTGTATGGTGTTCCAGGTCCGCAACAGGCAAGGCAAAGCCCGCGCGTTGCAATAGGGCGCCCGCATCGCGAATGTCTATGAATGGCGCCACACGTAAGAATGCTCCCCCAGAGACTTCTTCGTCCGCCTTTAGCCAAACAGCGCGAAGTTCTTTTAGCGTTTCGCCACCAAGGGCGGCCCCCATAAACAAACCATCAGGTTTGAGGTGGTTGCGGATTTGGCTGAGAAAACCGGGTACGTCATTGATGGTTTGCAGGTCCATCAGCGAAATGATCAGATCATATTGATCGGCAGAGGGCGTGAATTGCTCCACATTTAGGTGCTGAATATCCTTAGCGGGCAGCAGAGTGGTTGCTGTTTCAAACTGGATCGGGTCCGATGCTGTGTGCCCCTTGTCCAACAAATATTCTTGAGAGGGCGCGACGAATAACGCCTTTTCGAATTTGCGGGTAATGGTGGCCAACCGGCTTTGGAGTTCACCATGCACCAATTCAGCGATGAAATGGTCATCAGCAAAGCCCCGGCGTTTCAATCGTGTTTGAATTCGGTTACGATTAAAAATCACGGGTGGCTGCATGGTGTGGCTCCAAATTTACTTTGAGCATTTTTATGACGACGATGGGCAACAACAAATGGGTTGCGCAAGCCAAATCACTAAAATTGAGCGCTCAGTCGGGCGCGATCAAATGGCGCGACCGGGCTTTGGATATGCTTTTTCCACCCTGCTGTCTAGCGTGTGATGCCCCCATTGTTGCAGCGGATGGGTTGTGCGCGCCTTGTTGGGGCAAGTTACGGTTTATCTCTAAACCCTATTGCCCGGTTTTGGGGATTCCGTTTGCGGCAGATCTTGGGGCTGGGGTTTTGAGCGCTGAGGCCATTGCGCAGCCGCCCACATTCGCCCGGGCCAGGGCTGCGGTGATCTATGATGATTTGGCGCGCCAACTGGTGTCCCAATTCAAATATGGAGATCGGTTGGAGTTGGCGAAATTTTGCGCCCAGTTGATGTATATTGCGGGCGAAGATTTTTGGGCGTCTTCTTGTGTGTTTGTGCCCGTACCGTTGCATTGGCGGCGCAGGTTGTCGCGGCGGTATAACCAAAGCCAATTGCTTGCGGACCAATTGGGGCAACTGACGGGGTTTGAGGTGCGATCGGACTGGGTGGAACGTAAGCGCTTTACCCGGCAGCAGGTGGGGTTGAGTTCAAAAGATCGCGAGCAGAACGTGCGGGGCGCATTTGTGGTTACCGACCGATTTTTGGAACAATATCAAGGGCAACACATTGTAATTGTTGATGATGTTGTAACTACAGGGGCCACGGTTGAGGCAATTGCGCGTAGCTTTAAAGCAAAATATCGCGACAAGGTGAACGTCTTGAGCTTTGCACGGGTTGTCACAGGGCCTATTGGTGCAATATAGAAACTGGTCCCACTTGATCAACTAGGAGCAATTTGTGCCCACGATCGAAATCTATACCACACCCACTTGCCCATATTGTCTGGCTGCTAAAGCATTACTTGATAAAAAGGGCGTTGCTTACACAGAAATGACTGTCATCGGCGATCCTGCTAAACGCCAAGAAATGCTTGAGCGCGCAAACGGCAGCCACACAGTGCCGCAAATCTTTATTGACGGCCAGCATATTGGCGGGTTTGACGATATGAATGCTTTGGACCGACGGGGCAAACTTGACCCGTTGCTTAAACGCGCTGCGAGCTAAAATGCTGCTTGGCGCCTTTCAAATGTGCTCTTCAATGGATGCGACAGAAAACCTGCGCGCCATTGAGGGCGCTTGCGCAAAGGCGCATGAACAAGGCGTAACCTATCTGCAGGTGCCAGAAATGGCGGTGATGTTTGCAGAAAACCATGATGGCCTTCAACGCTTTGTTGCCAATGGCCTTGATGTGGCGCTCGCCCAACTTGGTGAAATGGCCAAAACCTATCAGCTTTATTTGCATGTGGGTTCGGTTGCAGTTGGCAGTGATAGCGGCAAATGCTTGAACCGGGCTTTTTTGTTTGCTCCTGACGGCACCCAAAAAGCCTATTACGACAAAATCCATCTATTTGATGCGGATGTTGCAGGCGATGCACCTTACCGCGAAAGCAAAAACTTTGATGCGGGTGAGCGCGCTGTAGTGGCGGACGTTGCCGGTGTCGGGCTTGGCATGGCGATTTGTTATGATGTGCGCTTCCCACAATTGTTTGCCACGTTGCGTCAAGCTGGCGCACAGATTTTGACCGTACCTGCGGCCTTTACAGTTCCAACGGGTAAAGCCCATTGGGAAAGCTTGTTGCGGGCGCGGGCGATTGAAACAGGATGCTATTTGGTTGCGGCAGCGCAAGGGGGCGATCACGCCAATGGGCGCAAAACCTATGGCCATTCGATGATTGTGGACCCTTGGGGCAAAATTGTTGCCACTTGCGGAGATGGGGGCAATGGGTTAATTGTCGCCCCGTTCGACGCTGAACAAGTCAAAGAAGCGCGATCTCGCATACCGACACTTGCCAATCAACGGCATTTTTCGCTAAGCGTTAACCATAATGCGGCACAATGACAACGATGAAACATAAGGGTGTCCTTTCGTGATCCAGTATTCGCTTAGCTGCGCAAACGAACATAAGTTCGAAGCTTGGTTTAAAAATGCCGATGCCTATGACGTGCAAGCAAGTCAAGGTGTTTTGGAGTGCCCAGTTTGTGGTTCAGCCGATGTCAACAAAGCCTTGATGGCACCCGCTGTTGGCAAAAAATCAAACCAAAAAGTTGCCTTGTCTGCCGGTCATCCTGAGCAAAAAGCTTTGCGTGACGCTATGAACAAGTTGCGCAACAAAGTGGTCAGCGAAGCGGAATATGTGGGTGATCGGTTTGCCGAAGAGGCGCGCAAAATTCACCTTGAAGAAAGCGAGAGCCGTGGCATTTACGGTGAAGCAACGTCCGAAGAAGTAAGCTCTTTGGTTGAAGAAGGTGTTGACTTTTTGCCCTTGCCCGCGGCCCCTGAAGACCATAACTAGCGTTTAATTTCAGCGCTTTAGATGATTAAACCGCCAGCGATGCTCGGCGGTTTTTTTGTTTTTGTCTTTGGCGTTGACATCTATGTAAGTTTTGACTTACGGTAAGTTATGGCTTACCAAGAAATCTTCTCAGCATTGGCAGACCCAACCAGGCGACAGATTTTTGAACATCTGCGCGACCAGCCCAAAACGGTTGGCGAGTTGGCAAAGGGGCAGACCGTGTCGCGCCCGGCGGTGTCGCAACATTTGCGGGTATTGCAAGATGCGCATTTGGTAAGCGTTCAGCCGCAGGGCAACCGCCGTTTGTATTCGATCAAACGTGAAGGCCTGAAAGAATTACGCGATTATCTCGACTGCTTTTGGTCGGACGCTTTTTCTGCTTATCGGGCAGAAATCGCAAAGGTTATGGATGAAAAGGGAAAAGAATAATGTTGGAACCACTTGTTAAAACAATAGATGTGCCTTGCGATCAAGCCACAGCATTTGATGTTTTTATCAACAAAATGGACAGTTGGTGGCCGTTGGGCAAATTCACTTTGTCCGCCATGAAAGGCGAACCGGCCACCGGTATTCGCGTTGATGCGCGGCCAGATGGGCAAATTGTTGAATTGGGTGCAGGTGGGGTTGAAACCCTTTGGGGCACGATCAAAGAATATAATCCCAACGATTACCTATCAATGGATTTTCACATTCCTGCCCCCGGTCACGAAGAAGTGGGCGAGCGCACCTTGGTTGAAGTGCGGTTCACATCGCTTGGGGACAATTCGACACGGCTTGAATTGACCCAAAGCAATTGGGAGGCCTTGGGCGATATGGCTGAAATGGTGCATGGCGGTTACGGCCATGGCTGGACCATGATCCTAGAAGGCGGCTATTTGGCTTCGTTTTCGGGTTAAATTGCGCAAAGAACAGGGAGGCAGCGGCAATTTGGTCGCTGTCAGTTTGTGAATTGATCTAACTCATTTGCTTCTGCCACTGACGGGTGCACCTTTTGCTGATGGAGGTTAGCATGGCGCAAGGTTGGCAAAAGGAAATTGATGACCTTTTAGGTCGCGAAGCGGAAAACGGCGGTCCGCACTGGTCTCGCACAGATGGCGATATTCATGCACCGGCGGGTTTTTGCACGATTGACGTCTTAACGGCGTTGGGTGGCATGGGGGCCCGTGTTGACGCACACAGTCAGCTCCAAACGGCGCTTGATTTTGTTAGAACCTTTCGAAATGACGATGGGTCGTTCAGCTACAACAAACGTAAAACCCATTTGCCATGCATGACCGCGAGGATTCTTGCGGCATTTGGGTGGCTTCACGCGCCGATAGATGAAGAGCTGGAAGCAAGCTATCAACATTTGATCGGCTTACAATGGGGCGATGGCGGATGGCGTTGCGCAACGGCCAAACTCGGCAAATCTGCAGCAACAGACACCAGTAATCCAGGCACGACGCTATTTGTTTTGGACGCGTTTCGCTTTCGGAAAAACAATGCATCGGTGCAAAAGAGCCTTAACCGTGCGGCCTTCTTTTTGCTGGATCATTGGGAAAGCCGCTTGCCTTTGGGGCCTTGCGAGTTCGGTTTAGGTTCGCGTTTCTTAAAGGTTGAATACCCGTTTCGCCGCTACACTTTGTTTTATTATGTGTTCGTCTTGGCCCACTACAAGTGTGTTCATAAAGACAAACGCTTTTTGGCCGCGTTAGATGAGTTGGCAACACATGTTCAAGGTGAAGAGATCATTCTTGATGTTGTTCACAAGGCTTGGCGTGAATATGCGCCGTTCGCCAAAGACAAACCGAGCACGTTGGCGGCCCAATATTGGAAAGAGATTGCTCGACAGGTCGGTGGTCCCGCCTAACCTTTTAACTTCTGTGCCAACAACATGTAATTCACGCTCAAGTCTTTTGAGCGTTTCCATTTGTCTTCTAGGGGCGAATAGGAAACGCCGGAGCGCTCCATGATTTGCATGTCATTGCGTTTTAAAATGGAGGTGATTTCTTCCGGCGTTACAAATTTGTCGTATGTGTGGGTGCCTTTAGGCAGCCAACGCAGCACGTGTTCTGCACCAACGATGGCAAGGGCATAGGCCTTAAAGGTTCGGTTGATGGTGGCGACAAACATGATGCCGCCGGGTTTAACGAGGGCGGCGCAGCTTTCAAGATAAAGCTGGATGTCGTTGACGTGCTCGATGACTTCCATGTTCAAGACCACATCAAATTGCTCGCCTTGTTCCGCTAGGGCTTCGGATGTGGTGGCGCGATAATCAATATCCAACCCAACGCGCTCGGCATGATTTTGAGCAATTTTAATGTTCTTCTCGCCCGCATCCGCGCCCACAACGGTTGCGCCCAGGCGTTTCATGGGTTCACACAGCAAGCCGCCGCCGCAGCCAATGTCAAGGAAACGCAGGCCTGCAAAGGGTTCGCGGGCCGTTTCGTCTAATTTGAAATGGCTGATCACGGCGTTTCTAATGTAAGCTAGGCGCACTGGATTGAATTTATGCAGCGGTTGAAATTTGCCCTTCGGGTCCCACCATTCGTCGGCCATAGCGGTGAAGCGTTCAACTTCTGCGGCTTCAATTGTGGTTGCTGACATGTTTTTATCCTTAAATCGGTAGCGGCCAGATTAGGTGAAACCAAGACCAGTTGGTTCAAACTCGACTTGCATTATACGCCAATAACACCCTAACAGATCAGGTGAGATATTGTCTCAGTCAAGCACAATGTTGGCTTTTTGTTGATTGAATTGCTGGTTTATGGCAATGGTCCGCCCGCGACAACTTTAAAGTGCACCCTATTTAACCTGTGGCAGCAAACGTCAGACAGGGCAAAAAATCAGGAACGTTTTTAATGGCAACCATCGTGATGAAGTTTGGCGGCACCTCTGTCGCTGATATTGAACGGATCAGGCATGCGGCCCGACATGTCAAACGTGAAGTTGATCTTGGCAACAAGGTTTGTGTTGTTGTGTCTGCCATGTCTGGCAAGACCAACGAACTTGTTGGCTACGCCCGCGCCGCAGCAACATTGCATGATGCGCGCGAATATGACGCTGTTGTGGCCTCTGGTGAGCAAGTCACCGCTGGGTTGATGGCGATCGTTCTACAAGACGCTGGTGTGCCCGCGCGCTCTTTTGCGGGTTGGCAAGTGCCGATTGAAACAAATGATGCGCATGGCGCCGCCCGGATTACCAATATTGAGCCAGACCTTTTGCAAGAGCGCATGGATGAAGGCGTTGTTTGTGTGGTCACCGGTTTCCAAGGCATCTCGCCACAAAACCGGATTACGACGCTTGGGCGGGGTGGATCTGACACAAGTGCGGTGGCGGTTGCTGCAGCGGTCAAAGCGGATCGGTGTGATATTTATACGGATGTGGATGGGGTCTATACAACGGACCCGCGCATTGTGCCAAAAGCCAGACGGCTTGAAAGAATTAGTTTTGAAGAGATGCTTGAAATGGCATCATTGGGCGCGAAAGTTTTGCAAACGCGTTCTGTTGAATTAGCCATGGCGAAAAAAGTTCGGCTGGTGGTGCGTTCGAGTTTTGATGACCCTGAAACAGTGCCTGCTTTGAATGCAGATGGGTCTTGGAATGGTCCTGGAACGTTGGTTTGTGATGAGGATGAAATTATGGAAAAGCAAATCGTATCTGGTGTGACATGCGCGCGCTCAGAAGCCAAAATCACACTGCGCGGCGTGAAGGATAATCCTGGCGTGGCTGCAGACGTATTTGGCCCATTGGCCGATGCTCAGATTGTGGTGGACATGATCGTGCAGAATATTTCTGACGATGGCCGGGAGACCGATATTACCTTCACCGTGCCAGACACTGAGTACGAAAAGAGCCTAAATGTGCTCAAAGAAGCGGGCAAGTCTACGCTCGAATATGATTCGATTTCTGGCTCAAAAGGCTCTGCAAAGATCTCTGTGGTGGGTGTTGGCATGCGTTCGCACGCTGGTGTTGCCGCTTCAATGTTTAAGGCTTTGTCCGATAAAGGCATTAATATTCAACTGATTACGACTTCTGAAATCAAAACTTCAGTATTGATTGATGAAGAATATGCTGAACTTGCAGTTCGGGCGTTGCATACTTACTACGGACTTGATGTAGAAGAGGCCTAATCGGGTTAACCGAAGACGGCACAGGCGGCCACATTTGTGGTTGAGGGAAAAATGACAATTATGACCACTGGTCCAAGAGAGCTGTTGCGTCGTTTAAGAGCGACCATGGCTGAAACTTTGGGTATCCAGGAGCGGCTAGATAAAATCGTTGAGTTGATTTCGGATAGTATGCACGCCGACGTGTGCTCTTTCTATGTCTTGCGCGATGATGGTCAATTGGAATTGTTTGCCACTCAAGGGCTCAAGCGCGAAGCGGTGCATAAAACCACTTTGCGATTGGGCGAAGGCCTTGTTGGCTTGATCGCGTCTGAAGCGCAACCGCTCAATTTGGCTGATGCACCTTCGCATCCAGCTTTTGCCTATCGTCCTGAAACGGGCGAGGATCCCTACCACTCGTTTCTTGGAGTGCCGGTATTGCGATCCGGGCAAACCCTTGGCGTTTTGGATGTGCAGGGGCGCGAAGGTCGACTTTACTCCGAAGCTGAAACAGAAGCCCTGTTGACCACGGCTACCTTGTTGGCGGAAATGGTTTCGACCGCGGAATTTGGTTTATTGGTGGGCTCTGGGTCCAACATTGAATTACGCCGCCCGCGCACGTTTGAAGCGGCCAGTTTTTCTGATGGTATTGCTTTGGGCAAAGTGTTCATCCACGACCCACGGGTGGTGGTGACCAATTTTGTTGCCGAAGATGTGGACGCAGAAACACAGCGGTTGGAACGCGCGGTGCGCACCATGCGCATGTCGATTGATGATATGTTCAACCAACGTGACATGCAGGCACGTTCTGAACACCGTGAGATTTTGGAAAGCTACCGCATGTTCGCCCATGACCGGGGGTGGTTGCGGCGGTTGCGTGAGGCGGTGGCCAGCGGGTTGACCGCAGAAGCTGCGGTTGAACGGGTACAAAACGATACGCGCGCGCGCATGATGCGCCAAACGGACCCTTACATTCGGGATCGTTTGCACGATTTGGATGATTTGGCGAACCGTTTGCTGCGGGTTCTGACTGGCGACACGAAGGTTTTCGGGCGGCATGAATTGCCCGAAAATGCGATTTTGGTGGCGCGGAATATGGGGCCGGCTGAATTGCTGGAATATGACCGCACCAAACTCAAAGGCGTAGCGCTTGAAGAAGGCGGCATGACCGCCCATGTGGCCATTGTTGCTCGCTCGCTTGGCATTGCGGTGATGGGGCAGGCGGACAATATCACCTCGATCTGTGAAACGGGTGATAGTATTATTTTGGATGCGCAAACGGGCACGATCCATTTGCGGCCAACTGAAGATGTTGAAGCCACATATGCAGATAAGGTTCGCCTGAGCGCTAAGCGCCAAGAACGGTTTGCAGCGCTTAAGGACAAACCATCGGTTACCCTTGATGGGGTTGCAATTACCCTGTTGCACAATTCAGGATTGCTGGCTGATCTGCCCGCGATTGAAGAAACAGGCGCCTCAGGCATTGGGCTTTTTAGAACTGAACTGCAGTTCATGATCGCATCCAAACTCCCACGTTTGGCCGAACAGGTTGAACTCTATAGCCAAGCGATGGATCTGGCGGCGGACCGCCCGATTGTATTCCGCTTGCTGGATATTGGGGGCGATAAGGTTGTGCCTTATCTGCGTTCAGCGACTGAAGAGAACCCGGCCATGGGCTGGCGTTCATTGCGTTTGGGGTTGGATCGCCCTGCTTTGTTGCGCACGCAAATTCGCGCGCTTTTGCAGGCGGCGAATGGCCGACCTCTGGACATCTTAGTGCCTATGGTTACGGACTGTCATGAGTTCATTGAAGCCCGCCAGATGGTCAATGTTGAGCTGCAGCGCTTGCATAATTCTGCGATTGCGGTGCCATCAAAATTGCGCGTTGGGGCAATGATTGAAGTGCCCTCGCTGTTGTTTGAGCTGGACCAATTGTTGCCGCTGACGGATTTTGTTTCCATAGGGTCCAATGATTTGGTGCAGTTTTTGACCGCTGCTGACCGGGCAAATGCGCGGGTTGCGAGGCGGTATGATGCGATCGCGCCATCGCGTTTGCGGGCGTTCAAGCACATTGCGGACGCTGCAAAACGGCATGAAAAACCTTTGACCATGTGTGGTGAATTGGCCGGCCGTCCAATTGAAGCTCTGGCGCTAATGGCGGTGGGTATTGAGCGGTTGAGCATGGCCGCATCATCAGTTGGACAAATCAAAGAATTGGTATTAAGCCTTGATTTAATGCAGTTGCGCTCCCAATTGGCAGAGGCGCTGGACAATGACTCGGGCAACCTGGACATTCGTGAATTTCTTTATGCGCTAGCGGACCGGCAAGGTCTGCCGCTTTAGCGCTCTTACACATTAGAAGGTGCCTATTTATGGCGAAATTACCGACCGAAAAGTTGGATGCAATGGTTAGCCGCTACCAAGCGATTGAAGATCAGATGTCGCAAGGCCCTGATGCAGAGACCATTGTAAAGCTGTCTAAAGAACATTCTGAACTTCAAACTGTCGTGGAAAAAATCCGCGAGTTTAACGCTGCCAAATTGGGCCTTGAAGAAGCTGAGGAAATTATCGCATCGGGCGATAAAGAACTTGCTGAGTTGGCCGAAATGGAGCGCGAAGAGCTTAAGGAGAAAGTCGAGCAATTCACCCAAGACATTCGTTTGTTGCTGCTGCCAAAAGATGATGCAGACGACAAAAGCGCTATTTTGGAAGTGCGCGCGGGTACGGGCGGTGATGAGGCCGCGCTTTTTGCGGGTGATCTGTTTCGCATGTATCAACGCCACGCGGAGCTTTCAGGGTGGAAAATGACCATCATGGATCAAGCTGATGGGGATATGGGCGGCTATAAGGAGATTGTTGCCTCGATAAAAGGCAATGGCGTTTACGCGCGGATGAAATTTGAATCCGGTGTGCACCGTGTGCAGCGGGTGCCTGATACCGAATCAAGCGGGCGTATTCATACCTCTGCGGCAACCGTTGCGGTTTTGCCCGAGTTTGAAGACATCGATATTGAAATTCGCAACGAAGACATTCGTATTGATACAATGCGGGCTTCGGGCGCTGGTGGTCAGCATGTGAACACCACCGACAGCGCGGTCCGCATTACGCACATTCCAACGGGTATCGTTGTGCTTTCGTCTGAAAAGTCTCAACACCAAAACCGGGCCAATGCGATGAAGGTTTTGCGGGCACGGCTTTATGAAGAACAACGCGAAAAACGGGATAGCGAACGGGCCGATGCACGTCGGGACCAAGTGGGGTCCGGAGATAGATCTGAACGCATTCGCACGTATAATTTCCCGCAAGGTCGAATGACAGACCACCGGATCAACCTCACGCTTTACAAGTTGGACAAGCTGATTGCGGGCGAAGGGCTTGATGAGGTAATTGACGCGCTGATTACCGAGAATCAAGCCGCCCAATTGGCCGCTTTGGATGAAGACGTATAACTCAGTGGTCAGTTATGCACAGCGTTTGCTTTTTTGGCGCAAGAAATTTCAAGCTGCGGGCTTAACGACCGCGGGGCTAGACGCTCGCTATTTGCTGCTGTTTGCGGCAAAAATGGATGCGGCCCAATTGATCAGCGCCGATCAGAATGAAATACCTGCCGATGTGTCAGCCGCGTTTGATGGCATGGGGGAAAGACGTTTAAAAGGCGAGCCTGTAGCGCGCATTTTGGGCGAAAAGGAATTCTTTGGGCACAATTTTTTGCTCAATAAAGACACGCTGGTGCCGCGTCCTGAAACCGAATTGATCGTTGATATTGCGCTCGAGCGCTTTCCAAGTGACGGGCGCTTGTTGGATTTGGGCACCGGGTCCGGCGCAATTGCCATAACCATATTGCTGGAGTTTCCGGACGCTATCGGCACCGCCGTTGATATTTCTAAGGGGGCGTTGGATTGCGCCCGCGAAAACGCCATTCGACACGGGGTCGAAGATCGATTGACCTTGTTGCAGGGCAGTTGGTTTGAACCGGTTGAAGCGCAAAAGTTTGACCTGATTATTTCAAACCCACCCTATATCGGCCTTGATGAGCGTAACGAGATGAACGCTGAAGCGTTGGGCTTTGATCCACAATTGGCGCTTTTTGCTGATGAAGGTGGGCTTGCGGCCTATAAGTCGATTATTGATCGGGCAAATGAATATTTGGCGGGTGATGGGTGGTTGATTCTTGAAATTGGCTATCGGCAGGCTGATGTGGTCTCCAAACTCCTGTCAGATAATGGTTTTGATGAAATTGCCAAACTGTCTGACCTTTCAGGACATGACCGGGCGCTATTGGCTCAGCGTTAAAATTGGCTTGTAAATCAGGCATTAATCGAAGAATAATTTTTTTCTTGGAAAATTTAGACGAACCATATAGGTTCCATTTGCGTGTTAAATTATTGGGTGCAGGTCATCCAATCGCGAATTTACAATTGAAACGAATTTTTGATTGATAGATCGCGCGCACGCCGGACAGCAGGCATATAGCAGCATCCATCTTTGCATAGACAACGAGCAGACTTCTTAAGTGAAGCGCTTGGGCCGGATTTGGATTGCAATTACATTTTATCAAATGTGAGCCATGTGCGTTGCCCAATGAGATAAGAATTATTTGTAGCCATCGCATGAGACATCTATGAGACCTGGACAAAAAAATAATCGCTCACGTGGCCGTGGAAACGGCGGCGGTGGTGGCGGTCGCAAACATGTCAATCCGTTGTCACGTAGTTACGAAAGTAACGGCCCAGATGTTAAGGTGCGCGGCAATCCAGCAACGATTGCTGAGAAGTACGTGCAGTTGGCACGGGACGCTCACGCATCTGGCGACAGTGTGAACTCTGAAAACTATTACCAGCACGCTGAGCATTATTTCCGGATCATTTCTGCTGCTCAAGCCCATACACAAGCGCGTCAAGAAGAGCGCGATCGTGCACAGGCGGAACGTGGTGAGACTGCACCTGAAGAGAATCGTTCAGACAACCAAACGTCAAAAGCTGAAAACACGCCTGTGGAACCTGCAGTTGTAAAAGAAGCTGATGCGCCGGTTGAAGCCAGCTCGAGCGATGAAAAGCCAAGCGGCGGTGAAGAAGAAACGCCACGGCCACGTCGTGCACCGCGTGCGCGTCGTCCACGTCGTAAACCGGTTGAAAATGCCGAACTTGCAGAAGCGCCTCAGCCTTCGATGAATTTGGCAGAGCCGGAACCCAAAAAGGTTGAGCCTGCAGTTGAAGCGGTGAAAGAAGAAAAAGCGCCGCCTGCAGTAAAAAAGACGCCTAAAGCCAAAGGCGACGACAGCCCGGCAAAAGAAGCGGCTGAATAATTAAAAAGGGTCAACTGAATAGTGGCCCTTTTTTATTTCTATACCCTCAGTTCAACTGTGGTCAGGTTTATAATCGCAAAAACTAGGCGGCGGTGCCTGCGTTGAATTGCCGGCGATAGTCACTGGGTGAAATTTTCAACTTGTTCCTAAAATGGTGGCGCAAGGTTTCGGGCGTTTTAAAACCACTTCGGGCGGCAATGTGCTCGATTGACAGGTCGGCCTTTTCGAGCAATTCGCGGGCAAAATAGATCCGCTCGGTGGTCAGCCATTGGGCTGGGCTTTGCCCCGTTGTTTGTGCAAAACGCCGAATCAAAGTTCGCTCTGACATGACAGCATGGGCGGCCATGGATTTGATGGACCAATTGAGATCAAGGGTTGTGCGTACATGGTCGAGCAATTGTGCCAATGGCCCTTTGGAAGGTTGAGCGACCGGGCGTGGCACAAATTGCCTTTGGCCTCCCTCACGATGGGCGGGCAAAACTAAACGTTGAGCGATAATGTTTGCAGCATTCGTTCCAAAATCCTGCCGGATGACATGCAGGGCCAAATCGATGCCCGCAGCAGACCCT
>NZ_CAKZPW010000282.1:0-17382 GCF_937139385.1 uncultured Maritalea sp.
GCCGGTTAAGCGGCGGCAGGCTTCGCAATGGCATTGGGCCATGCGGACCGGCTCTGCATCTACTTCAAACGTTACTGCACCGCAGTGACATTGGCCGGTTTTTGTCATTTCAATAAACCTTTCTAACTCTCTTTGTATTTGTGGAACTGTGGCAGTTCCGGATCGATGTGATCCCAAGATAGGTGTGACCGTGAAAAGATGAGTGATCTTGGTTTGTATGTTTCTGCGGCATCGCCCAACATGCTGACAGGGAGTAGTTTGTGACCTGGCACGCGAGAGGTCACGCCAAAAACTGGCGTGCCGCAATTTGGACAGAAGTTCCTTTGTACCGTTGCGCCGCTATCTGCCGTGACGGAAAAAGACTTGGTTTCGCCAGAAATTTGAGTAGTGTCATCACTAAAGAGAGCAAGTGCACTATGTCCGGTGCCACTGGTTTTTTGACAATCCTTGCACGCGCACAGCATGGTTGTGCGTGGCTCACCTAAAATTTTGACACTGATCGCGCCACAAGCGCAAAAGGTTTCAACAAAATCGCTCATTTGCTCAGCTTGCCGAGCATTTGCGCCAGATGCAACACTAAATTGAATATTGGATAATTTACGTATGAATTTGCCGTTTGAATTGCCACTTGAGACCGATCGCCTCGTGTTGCGTTTGCCACGTGCGGATGATGTGGACGCTTTGATGGAGTATAGTGCTGACCCAGAAGTCTGCCGATATTTGCCATATGAACCCCGAGAACGTGATGAGATTGAGAAAACGATGGAGCGTCGGTTGGGGTTCACTGAGTTTACCCCTGAGGGTCACCCGCTATTCCTTCACGTGGAAATAAAAGAAACAGGTGAAATGATTGGCGAGTTTTTGCTTTTTTCCAGAGATGTTGAAGCACGCCAGGGCGAGATTGGCTATGTGCTCAATCCTCGGTTCCAAGGTAAAGGGTATGCGTTGGAAGCTGCAACGGCATTGATGGATATTGCGTTTAAGGTAGGTAATTTGCATCGGATCGAAGCCAAATGCTCTGCGCCAAATCAACCTTCTTATAAGTTGATGGAAAAGCTTGGGATGCGGCGCGAAGCGCACTTTAAAGAACAGGCTTTGTTCAAGGGTGATTGGGATGAACTGCTGATTTATGCAATTTTGCAACGAGAGTGGCGCGAATTGCACCCTTGATCTTTTGCGATGATTGGCCCATTCATCGCCACCAACTGATGGAGCGATGAATGGCAGGTACTGACAGCACTAAGGGACTGGAGCTAAAACCGGGCCCTGCAGTTATTTTATGCGAACCGCAGCTGGGCGAAAACATCGGTACGGCTGCCCGCGCTATGGCAAACTTTGGTTTGTGGGATTTGCGTTTGGTCAATCCCCGTGATGGCTGGCCGAGCGAAAAAGCACGCTCTGCCGCAGCAAAAGCGAACCATGTGATTGATCGCGTTCAGGTTTTTGAGACGGTTGAAGAAGCAATTGCGGATTTGACCCGGTGCTATGCCACAACGGCGCGTTCGCGTGACATGTATAAACCCGTCATTGGGCCTGATGTTGCGGCCGACGAGATGGTTGGGCCGATCAAGAGTGGCGGAAAAGTGGGCATATTGTTTGGTCGGGAGCGTTGGGGGCTGAATAATGACGAGGTAGCACTGTGCGATAAAATCGTCACTTTGCCGGTGGAGCCTGCGTTTGCCTCGCTCAATATTGCACAAGCTGTTCTTGTGCTGGCCTATGAATGGCGTCGAGCATTTAATGGCGCCGGCGATTTGCCGTTTGATGGCCCCGCTGAAGAACCTGCGACCCGTGAAGATTTGGTTGGCTTGATGCTTCACCTCGAAGAAGCGCTGGATCGGGTTAACTTCTTCAAAACACCGGGCAAGCGTCCTTCAATGGTGGCGAATATGCGGGCCATGTTTGCGCGCGCCCAAATGAATATTCAGGAAGTGCGCACTTTTCGTGGTGTTGTGGCAGCGTTGGACCGCCGACACGAAAGGCCAAACCCATTGCGCGATCAATCTAAGTACAAACAAAAAAAGGACGCCGAATAGGCGTCCCTTCATTTCTCTGGTTGAACTCTTCGTTCAGGCGTCAATTAGGCGGCGGCGATATTCGCTCGCAAGGTAAACAAATCCCCCAAGCATAAGCACACCAATACCCATATGCAGCCAATCCGTTTGAGAGATGGCAAAGGTGATCAGTTCCCATGCCGATGTTGCGCCTGGCTGCATGATCCAGACTTCTGGATCAAACTCCATCGTGTCTTCTCCAGACATTTCCAACCGAAACATGATGAACTCTAAGATTTTGCTCTCATATGCAAGGTCGCGGATGTTGATCACACGTTCGAGCAATACCGCTACGGCTGGAATAACAAAGAAGAGGGGGATGCTCCAACGTTTGAACAATGTGCCCAAAAATGCGGCCCAGCCAAAAATTGGGGCGTACCATAGCAAAGAGATCAAGACATAGCAGGCACCTGCAATGGTTATTTGCATGTAGCTATTGATAAATTCAAGGATTGTGGGGGCATTGTAAAAAACAACAATCAAACCAATAACATTTGCAAACAAATAAGCGATGACGCCGGTGATCATCACCCAGAGGCCGATGGCCAATGGGAATATCGTATAGCCAGCGAGTACTTTTGAACCGAGAATTTCCAAATCACTTTTAGGCATAGACTTCCAAAACAGCAGAGAATTGCTCCGCCGATCTGCGTGAAACGCGTCGGAAAAATAGAACAACAGTGCGATGATCATATAGATGCCCCAGAGCAAAAAGGTAGCCATATAAGCCGCTTCGAAGAATTTTACGCTGCCGGGCATGCCTTCCACGTCTGCAGCTATTTCTGGCTGATTCATTAAAATCGCCAGCGATAGCACAACTGTGACCACGAGGGTTATGACGGCGGGAGCGATCAAAAATGCTCCCTTATGTTCAATGAATTCTCGTTTGACGAGCGCGAACCAAGATCTCATATCATTTCTCCTTGGTGGGCCGTGTCGCGTTGCATTAGGGCGACGAATAAATCGGAAACAGATGGGATGCTAACATCACCCAGCGTGCTCAGTTTTTCATGGTCAACACCATCGAAAATCATGATGTTTTGACCAAATTTGCTTTCTTCAAAAATGGGTCGCAGTGCTTTTGCAGCGTCAATGCCATTTGGTGCAACAACCAGTTGCACGAAGCGCTCGCCGACCTCTTCCATTGGGCTGTCTAGCACCAGGTGGCCGTCGCGGATAAACATCAAGTCTGTCAACATAAACTCGATTTCATCCACTTGGTGAGTGGTGATCAAGAGAGTTCGCTCTTCGTTCATGTAATCTTCCAGCAACCGTTTGTAGAAGCGTTTGCGGTAAGTGATGTCCAATCCGAGCGTTGGTTCGTCTAAGACTAGAAGCCGAGCATTGATCGCCATGACGACAGCAAGGTGCAGCTGAGCGACCATACCTTTTGATAGATTTTTAATCTTTGCATCAGCGCGGATGTCTGTTCCGTGAAGAAATCCATTTGCCTTCTCCCTTGAAAAATTTGGGTGAATCTCATCGAGAAGATCGAAGAGTTCGCGAACGCGCATGAAGCGGGGCAGGCTGGCAACATCTGAAATGAAGGCAACTTCATTCATAAGTGCGGCTCGCTCTGCATATGGGTCTTTGCCTAGAACGGAAATTTCGCCGTCACAATCGGTCAGCCCTAAAAGCGCGTTCAATGTGGTTGTCTTGCCCGCGCCGTTGTGGCCAATTAGCCCAACAATGCGACCTGGTTGAATTTGGAAATCCAGACCGTGCAGAATTTCCTTTTTGCCAAACCCTTTGCGTATAGCTGTGGCTTTAACGAGGGGAGTTGGGTTGGTCATTATTTGCCCTCTTCTTTCAATAACTCGTTTAGGTTGAGGTCTAGTGCCTCAATTTGGGTGCGAATACGTGGCCATTCTTCGGTTAAGAACTTTTCGCGTTCGTGGTTCAACAAAATTTTGTGCGCGCCTTCCGCAACGAACATGCCAAGCCCTCTTCTTTTTTCTACAACCCCCAATTCAACCAAAGACTGGTATGCTTTGGTGACAGTTAGTGGGTTCACCGACAGGTCTGTTGCGATCTGACGGACAGAAGGAAGGGCTTCGCCCTCATTTGTCGTCTTGTTCAGAATAAGGGCCATAATGCGTGTCCTTATCTGTACAAAAATCGGCTGTGTTTCATTCCATTGGTTCATGTGTCTCACTCATTTAGTGTGCTATAGTAGTAACACACCAAATCAGGATTGCAACAACAAATTTCAATAGGCGGGCAGTTTTTTGTTTTTGATGTGAGTATTTGCGACAGAAAACTGTCCTTACTTGCTCGAAAACTATTGAAAATCGTTGACTTTCGGTCCCCAGGGCGGTACATCCGCGCCACTTGCTGAATCTAATGGTTTGGTCAAGGGCACCCGAGACTGTCGGTTTTCATGTTGGTCAAAGCAATTTGACCCGCCGGGAACGGTTGATGTGTTTTTCGCACAGTCTGTCGGGTTTGTTGAATCATGAGTTTAACAAATCAAAGGAGGGCGCTGTCTTTAAAGAGAAAAATATAAAGGACAAGCGATGACAAAACGCCATTCGCAGAAATATAAAATTGACCGTCGCCTCGGCGAGAACATTTGGGGTCGTCCAAAGAGCCCAGTAAACCGTCGTGAATATGGACCAGGTCAGCACGGTCAGCGCCGTAAAGGCAAATTGTCAGATTTCGGTCTGCAGTTGCGTGCTAAGCAAAAGCTTAAAGGCTATTACGGCAATATGACTGAGAAGTCATTCAAACGCGTATACGGTGAAGCAACACGTCAACGTGGCGATACCGGCGAATTGTTGGTGGGTCTATTGGAGCGTCGTTTGGATGCTGTAGTATACCGCGCTAAATTCGTTACAACTGTGTTTGCTGCTCGTCAGTTCGTAAACCACGGCCACGTGCTTGTTAACGGCAAACGTGTCAACATTCCTTCATACCGTTTGAAGGTTGGTGATGTTGTTGAGGTTCGTGAGAAGTCAAAGCAGCTCGCATTTGTGTTGGAAGCAACACAATTGGCTGAGCGCGATGTGCCTGACTACTTGGATTACAGCCACGAGAAGCTGACTGTTTCAATGACACGTGTTCCAACTTTGTCGGATATTCCATATCCGGTTCAAATGGAACCAAACCTAGTTGTGGAATTCTACTCTCGTTAATCGAGACGACCACAGCACCAAGAATTCAAGGCCGCCCTTTGGGGCGGCCTTTTTTGTTGCCCTATTGGCCAGCAACTAGACTGGCATGGCTTTTTCGAATTTGCGCAAGCGTTGATAGACAGACATTAAGCGGATGATTTGGGTCCAAGAGTTGGCCAAGTATCTAAATGAATCCTCAACCTTGCTGAATGCATTGAACACTTGTTGAAGCAGGCCAAATGTAATGGCGCCGCTTACAATTGACGGGCCCAAGGCAATCAAAGGAATGAAGAGTGAACCTTGCAGGTACACGTACCTTGCTACGTTAAAGTACATGTAGTGAAAATAGAGGCGGAAATAGTTTTTACGAACTTCGCCAAAAAGGTTGGTAATTTCAAGAGGTTGTGCGCGAGCGGGATCGTCCTCTCCATATACCAGTTCTTTGCGGTAAGCGGCCTCAACCTTTTGGTTGTTAAACTCAAGACCGGGCAATCGAATGCCCACAATTGCTAAAAGCACTGTACCAAATGCTGCTGAAACCAAAGCGACCCAAACAAGGGATGCGCTCACCTCACCGATAAGGGGCAGTTCAGTCACTTGCTGGGATAATGTCCATAATATTGGCAAGAAAACAGCAAGAGTCATTAGCGATCCGACCAAATCGGCACCAAGATCTTCAACGCTTGTGGCGAAACGCATCGTGTCTTCTTGAATTCGTTGAGATGCCCCTTCCACTTCGCGCACACTCTGCCAGTGGTCCATGTAGTAGAAATTCATAGCAGTGCGCCAACGAAAAATGTAGTGCCCCGTGTAGAAGGCAACCAAAACCGCAACAGCGATATTGGGTAGCAGGATCAAAACTACGGGGACAAGATCGCCATAGAATTTTTCGATTGAGACAGAGCCCGGTTCAGAAAGTGCTTGTTGGATTTGGTTGTAAAAGCTGCCGTACCAATCATTCAAATAAGCACCAACTTGAACTTGAGCATAAATGATAATGAAAATAGAGGCCGATCCGACCACGGACCACCAATACCACTTGTTGCGCCCAATAAAGAACCAAGGGATGCAAAAACCGTAGGTTGCCATCAGTATGTATTGATAGAGCCATACTTTCTGGTTGTCTAAAAATGGAGCAGGATCGTCGCCCGGGTTTGGTGTGAGCACTGGGTCAAGGCTTAGAACACCCTGAAGTTGACTGCCGAAAGTGAACCATAATGTTACACAAATGGTGGTCCAAATCACGGCCGCACCAAAAAAGACCTTTGGCATAGGAAAAAACGATCGAAACACAAGATACCTCCCTCAAGATATGTTCCCTGAGTGGCATCCTTCCTACATATTCAACTACACGCAAGCAAATATGTGAATCCATTAATATGTTAAGGGAAATACTGGGCTTTTTTTGTAACTAAATGGGCAGTTTGCTCAAAAGTGAGGTATTTGTTTCCAGTTTTTTCACTCTATTTGCATAAGACTTTTGTTATTAACCGTATTGTAGCGACGCCTATGCGCATACTGGAGGGCAACAATGGGAACCAGTCCCATTGATCGTGGTAGGGATTATTGATGCGAATTGGATTTGACGATCTTATGGACCGGATACCTGGTCCCCCGACGAAAAAGTGGCCCGACGGTGTTTGGTTCGCTCGGGCATTCGCGAGCGATACGCTATCAGTCCAGCTTTATACACCAAAAAGCGGGATGTATCCCGTACCACCGGGCGTTCACATCATTTATATCGTTATGCGAGGCCGTTCTCACCTAAAAGTGGGCAACAATAAACACGATATGCAACCCGGAGACGTTGTGCCAATTGGTGTTGATGTGGTGCACGAATTTGAGAATTTTACGCGCGACTTCGCAACATATGTGATTTTTTGGCGTTCGCTAGAAGACCTGCGCAATATGAAGCTCAAAGAACAACAACAGCGAAACGTTGCCTAGCAGGCACGAACTAGCGCTTTCCAAACCCCATCAAACACAGTATCGCTGCACCCAACACTAGATTGGGCGAGAAACGTGTCAGACATTCAATCCACAACGAATAGCGAAACGAGCCAATTGTTTGCCACCATGCCGACCGGCGTGGAGTTTAAAAAATTGCGAAAACGGCTTTTGCGTCAAACAAGTGAAGCCTTGGGCCGATTTGGAATGGTGCAACCAGGCGCGCGTTGGTTGGTTGCACTGTCAGGCGGCAAGGACTCCTACGGGTTGCTGACGATTTTGCTAGATTTGAAAGCGCGGGATCAATTGCCTGTTGAGTTGATTGCCTGCAATTTGGATCAAGGACAGCCTGGTTTCCCAAAGGATGTGCTGCCCACCTATCTCAAGTCACTTGGTGTTCAACACCACATTGAATATCGAGATACATATTCGATCGTAAAAGAAAAAGTGCCTGAAGGTGCGACCTACTGCGGGCTCTGTTCTCGATTACGTCGTGCAAACCTTTATCGCATTGCGCGCGAAAAGGGATGCACGTCGGTTGTGTTGGGACATCACCGCGACGATATTCTTGAGACGTTTTTGATGAACATGTTCCACGGTGGTCGATTGGCGGCAATGCCACCAAAGCTATTGAATGACGAGGGTGATTTGACCCTGCTACGGCCACTAAGTTTTTGCGCGGAAGAAGACTTGCAAAGGTTTTCTGATGCGATGCAATTTCCGATTATTCCATGCAATCTGTGTGGGTCACAAGATGGCTTGCAACGGGTGATGATGAAGAAGATGTTAGCGGATATGGAAAAGGCTGACCCTGGTCGCAAAAAGCGGATGATGTCAGCGATTGCTAACATCAATCCGTCTCATATGCTTGATCACAATCTTTTCAATTTCGCGGGCTTGCAGCCTGCGGATCAATAGTTATTGAGCAGGTACAGCTGCGCGAAATCGATCAGAGCGTTTTTCGCTAATTGGAATGTGCAATGCAGTTGCTGCTAGTCCAAGTAGAATGCCCAAGTACCAAACAAGGTCATATGATCCAGTGCGATCAAACACAACACCACCAAGCCATACGCCAAAGAATGAACCCACTTGGTGGGACAAGAAGGCAAATCCGTAGAGCATACCCATGTATTTGGGACCAAAAAATCCAGAAACCAATGCTGCGGTTGGCGGTACTGTTGCAAGCCACAAAAGGCCAGTGAATGCAGCGAACAAGTAAGTCGATACTTCGCTTACTGGGATCAGCAGAAACAGCCCGGTGACAACGACGCGTGACAAATAGATTGAGGCGAGCAACAATTGCTTTGGAACTTTGCCACCCAAATAACCTGCGCTAAGTGAGCCAACGATATTGAACAGCCCAATCAATGCAAGTGCCCAGCTGCCTACATCTGGTGAAAGTCCACATTGAACCAAATATGCAGGCATATGCACGGTAACGAAGGCCAAATGGAAACCGCAAACAAAGAAACCTGCAACCAAAAGATTATACGAACGGTGTTTGAAAGCGCGGCTTAGGGTTTCAAGTACGGGCAGATCTTCTGTGTCTTCTGCGGTGTGATTAGTTTTGCCTTTGAGCGCATAGGATAAAGGTAAGATCAACAGAAGGGCTGCAGCAAAATAGACCAAGGTCGTTTGCCAGCCGAATGAATTGATAAATTGTTGGCCAATGGGCGCAAATACAAATTGCCCGGCAGATGAAGCAGCGGTTGCAATGCCAAATACAAAACTACGTTTCTCTGCTGGAACGGCACGACCAAAGGCCGCCATAACCACAGCAAACGACGCAGTTCCAATGCCGATGCCCGCAAGAACACCACCACCAAGATAAAGACTTGCCTCGGTGCCCCCTGTTGCCATGAGCAATAGACCCGCCGCATAAATGATTGCACCAACTGAAAGGGTTTTTGCGGTGCCGTAGCGATCTGCCATACCACCAGCGATAGGCTGCATTAGCCCCCAAACTAGGTTTTGGACTGCCAGTGCGAGGCCATAAACCTCGCGGCCCCAGCCAAATTCTGCGGTGACCGGCAACGTGAACAGGCCGAACGTCGAGCGTACGCCAAACGACGTCATAGCTATAATGCAGCCGGCAATGATTAGAATTGGCAGCGCCGCTGCGGTCGCTGATTTTGCATTGGTCATTTTTTCGCCCTATCGAAGTTCACACCAGAGCTTGCGCCAATTGGATGTGTTCAACAAATCAAATAATTGAATTGCCCTATCACCAAATCATATGGGGTCGTTGTGGGCTTGGAATAAAGTGCCATTTTCGGCAATCAATACCAAAACAACACTGATGGAACCAAATATCAAATAGCCGAGCGCGATTGGCAGTACTGTTCCATCGTAAGATTGGCCAACTAGCGTGCCCAATACAGCGCCACCTGCGGTTTGCATAAAGCCAAAAACTGAGGCCGCTGTGCCTGCGACACGGCCCAATGGTTCCATGGCCAATGAGTTGAAATTGGTGCCTGTGAGACCAAACAAAAACATAATGGGTGCTTGCAAGGCAATGAATAGCCAAAGGGGCAGTGCATCGAAATAGGCAAGGATTGACCAAACGGCACTTAAGGCTACAAAACCAAGCAGCGCGCTGTGTGACAGTAGTCGCATCCCAAATCGGCCAACATATCGCGAGTTGACAAACGAAGCGCTGGCCATCACCAGTGCGATAAATCCAAATGCCACCGGGAAGAGCGCGCCTAAACCATAGAGTTCGCCGTAGATTTGTTGCGACGCTGCAAGGAACCCGAATAGTGCACCAATTTTTACCATGTTGGCGAGGCCATACATGAGCGCTGAACGGTTGGTGAAGACAATTCGAAACCCATCAATGACAACATCGGGTCTATAGGGTCGACGATTTTCGGGTTTTAGCGTTTCTGGAAGACGGATCGTAACCCAAACCAATGCGATAAGTGCAATAACTGCCATTGCTATATAGATCCACTGCCAAGGGCCAACCAGAATAATCAATTGACCAAAGGCTGGAGCGAGAACAGGCATCACCATAAAGACCATCATGATCAATGACATGACTTCGGCCATTGCACGGCCCGCAAAACTGTCTCTTACCATTGAAAGCGCGACAACTCGGGTGGCTCCCGCGCCGACGCCTTGGATTACCCGCATGGTGACCATGGCGGTGAAACTCTCGGTCATCGATCCCAAGAGCGCGGCAATGATGTATATTGTGACGCCAATGAAGAATGTTTTGCGCCGGCCAATCGCATCGCAAAGGGGCCCAAAAAACAATTGGCTGATGCCAAAACCTATCAAGAAACTGGTGATCACATATTGACGATGGTTTTCGCTCACGACCGCGATCGCATCACCAATGTCTGGCAGTGCGGGCAGCATGATATCGATGGCTAAAGCGTTCAGCGCCATCACAAGGGCGGCCAGCGCGATAAACTCATAACGATTATCAGTAATGTTCAGTTTTTCGATCTTCATTCGAGCTCCAGTGGACAAGCGATGCAGCCGCAATTTCTTGGGGTCGCTGGACCAAACTTTCGGGTCTTGTGGTGGGTGCTGGGCGTCGAAAAGGCGCGGCGAGCAACTTAGGTGTCTGTAAATAATGTCAGGTGAAAACTGACTTGGCAATAGGTTTGACCAATTTCGCCAATTGGTTTGACACATATGTGCGATGGGAGTAGCGGTTGGATGCCCACCAAAACCAAAACTCACCAGGATATGTATGCTAGCCGCTTTTGAGAATATTTTGCCCGTCTTCGCAATCGTGATGCTCGGGTTTGGATTGCGAAAAAGCAATTTCGTGACGGCTGACAAATGGCAAATCGTGGATGAGCTTTGTTTTTGGGTGCTTTTCCCAGCTTTGCTCGTCAGCACATTGGTCAAAGCGGATTTTAGCCAGATTGAGCTAGGCGCTGTTACTGCGGTCATGTTGCTAATGGTGGTAATCACCACAGCGCTGGTATTGGCGATTTATCCAGTTTTACGCAGGGTTTGGAAAATTGGGAAACCGCAATATACCACTGTTTTTCAAACGGTTTCGCGCTATCACGGGTTTATTGCCCTCGCCATTGTTTTGGAATTGTTTGGTCCTGAAGGAAGCACAGCTATCGCGCTTTCTTTTGCGGTGATGGTGCCGCTAATTCAATTCGTCAACATTGTGGTGTTGGTCAGTTTCTCTGAAACGATCAAGTTTAGCTTTGCAAATGTTGCGTTGGGGGTGGTGAAAAATCCTATCTTTTTAGGCGCGATGCTGGGGCTTGTGCTTAATTTCGGCCATGTGCCCATTTGGAAGCCTGTGTTGACGTTCATGGACTTGTTGGCCAGCGCTGCACTTGGGTTGAGCCTATTGGCGCTGGGGGCGGGGCTAAGCCTTAAGGCTGCGTTGAACCCTTCGCGAGAAATGTGGGTTGGCGTTTTGGGGCGTCTATTGATGATACCAACCCTAATGGGCGTTTTGTGCTGGATATTTGGTGTATCGGGAATGACAGCGCAAGTGTTGCTGATTTTCGCCGCCGTGCCAGCGGCCGCAAACGGATACGTGCTGGCCAAAAAGATGGGTGGTGATGCTGAACTCTATGCTTCGACGCTGACTGTGCAGACTGTGTTTTCTTTTATGACGGTGCCGATTGTGATTTGGGTCGGGGCAAACTTTTTTGCTTAAACTGGTTTTGACAAGGGCCGAAACGCAGGCCGAGCCAGCAACATGAAGCCTGCGGCACCCACGCCGCAATACAAAAACCCCAATGTTAGAGGCAAAATTGTTCCATCAAAAAAATAACCAATTGCAGCGCCGACCGCAGCGCCACCTGTTGTGCGGATAAAACCAATAACTGACGAAGCAGTGCCCGCAACGCTGCCAAGAGGTTGCATAGCGCTAGAGAATTGGTTGACGCCCGCAAAACCAAAACACAGCATAATGGGCTGGTGCACCGCGACAAATAGCCAAAGTGGCAAAGTTTCAATTTGCCATGCCAATAAACTCCAAATCAGCGCACAAATGATGAAGCCGATGGTTGCGACGAATGCGATTTGATCCGCTCTGAAGTGATTGAGTAATCTTGAGTTCACAAAAGAAGCGATGGCAAGGTTAGTTGCTGTTAGCGCAATCATGAGCGGGTAGAGTGGTCCAAGCTCATATATGTCGATATAGACAAGGGGCGATATGCCCAAAAATCCAAATAACGTGCCGAGTAGAAGCATATTTGCAAAGGTCATGGCCATGGCTTGTCTAGTGGTGAAAACCAAAGCGAAACTCGAAATAATCGACTTAAAGGATAGTGGTTTTTTGTGCTGTGTCGAAAGAGTTTCGGGTAGGCGAAAGTAAACCCAAACCAGCATGACGATTGCCATGACTGCCATGAAGAGAAACGTAGAATGCCAAGTGGTGAGCATTATAATGACTTGGCCAAAGCTTGGAGCGATAATGGGCATGGCCATAAAAACCATCATGACCAAGGACATTATTTGCGCCATGGTTCGGCCCTCGTAACTGTCGCGAACGATAGCATTGGCCACAACACGCGATGCGCCTGCGCCCAGCCCCTGAATAAACCGAAGTAGCAGCAAGTAGGTGAAGTCTGGTGACAAAGGTGCAAGTGCAACTGAAATCAAGAACAGTGTGGTGCCGATGAAAACTACGGGTTTTCTGCCAATTGAGTCTGACAAGGGGCCATAGATCAACAAAGAGAAGCCAAACCCAGCCAAATAAAGCGTGAGCACAAGCTGCAAGTCGTTCTCGCTTGTGGCGCCCAGGTCATTGGCAATGATGGGCAAAGCAGGCAACATGATGTCTACGGCAATAGAATTCAGCGCCATCATTAAAGCGATGAGAAGAATGAATTCAATTTTGTTTTTGTGGGGATCTAGGAGCATTGGGCAATAGCTTTAAGGAATGTATGCCCGCAGGATGAACGGTGGGCTTGATAAACACAAGCCCACCATCTTCAAAACCGCCTAGTTCGATTTCGGCATGTCGCCATTCAGCACGTAGGCAAGAATTTGCACCGCTTGCTGAGGTGTCTCAATGACTGCAAGGGCCGCCGCATCAACTTCTTTGAGTGCATGCTGGTGGTCTTCGCCGTGCATTACGACCAGTGGTGTGCCAACAGCCGCGGCGAAGCCAGCGTCAAATGCTGCGTTCCACTGTTTGTATTTTTCGCCAAAGCGCACAATCACCAAGTCCGCTTCTTCGATCAGCGTGCGGGTCCGGATGGCGTTGAGTTTTGCGCCTTTATGGTCATGCCAAAACTTTTTGTCTTCCGCGCCCATAATGGTCACGCCGCAATCATCACTGTCAGCGTGGTTGGTATTGGGCGACGAAAAAGAGACGTTGAGGCCAGCCGCCTGTGCGCCAGCCTCAATTTCTTCACGCCAATTGGAATGAATTTCGCCGGAAAGATAGACTGTCCAATGACGCGTCATCAATTAGCTCGCTTCTTTAACGGTGATGCCGTTCGAGGTGAGGTGGGACTGTAATTCGCCAGCTTGGAACATTTCGCGGATAATATCGCAACCACCAACAAACTCGCCTTTGACATATAGCTGAGGAATGGTTGGCCAATTTGTGTAGGCTTTGATGCCGTCGCGCAATTCGTCGCTTTCGAGTACATTGGCAGATGCATATTCAACGCCAAGGTAGTTCAAGATTTGCACAACTTGGCCAGAAAAACCGCACTGTGGAAAATCTGGTGAGCCTTTCATGAACAAGAACACATCATTTTTTTTCACGTTGTCTTCGATGAATGCGTTGATATCGCTCATAATTTTGTCCTTTGGAAATCGTTAGTTTGGCCAAGCGAAAGCCACCCTTCGCCTGCAAATGTGAAAGTGGTTGTCCACTATTTAGAATATCGACGCTCAATTGTCGAGAATAGTGATTTCACCTTTTGCTGATCTTGTTTGCAATTGCTCAATGAAGGCGTCGATTGATTGTGGTGAATAGTCCAACAGTGTGCCAATTTTTCGTTCGCGTTTAATTGAGACACCGGGCTCCTGCTGCGAGAGTTGTTCGACAATCAGCTCAATCAATTTATGCATTCGTGGTTCTTCGCCCGGAAGATAGTAGAAAGCGGGTTCTGGCCAAGGCGTGGTTACTGGCATGTGATCTTTTGCGGCCTGATAGAAGTTTCGCGTATAGTCGTGCCAGACAAACCGAACAAGCTCGCCATCGTCGACATGTTTGGCGAAAGCATCAACCGGTTCCATTTCGTTGAACCAAGCGACGCGCTTTTTTCCGTCGAGCATGAGCTGAAGTTCACGACCTTCATGGGGACCAATCTCGTCGGAATACTCGATTGGCTCGGATTCCATGTCAAAGGCAGTTAGTTTAGCGCCGCCGCGAGTGTCATGTGTGACCTCTTTGACCGTATTGAAGCCAAATTGTTCGTAGAAGCCAACCGCAGGTGCGCTGGAGTCAACGATCAGTTTTTCCGGCCGACTTTGCGTAATATTGGCAATTGCGCGTAAGGCGAGTTTATAACCAATGCCCCGGCCCTGGTGATCAGGATCGACATAAAGGCCGCATACTTCATTGCCCTTGAACCCACAAAAGGCGAGGGGTTTGTCGTCTTCGTCAACCGCGATGATGAACTGTTCGCCGTTTTTTGCGCTCTTTGCGTAGCCTTCGCCAGTTAGGCCATGTGCCCAGCTTTCGCGCTGTGCCTGAGTATAGAACTCATCACTGGTTGCAAGAATTGCGCGACGGTGGAGCTCGGCCATGGCCGGGCCGTCTTCTTCATCCCACGAGCGGATAATGACGCCGTTGTCCCATGGGTTCATGATGTGCTTCATTTCAGCTGCTCTTTGATCCAAGGGTGATTGAAAAAGTCATCTTCGGTCATGAACATTGCACCGTCCCAACCATGAATGTTAGCCGCATCGACGTTCTTTTGCCCATCGTCAAAAAACAATGGTGCTTGCGATTGGGGGCCGATTGCTTGATCAACTTGTTCAAAGAACTCTGCATCCGGCTTGGCGAATCCAAGTCTAGCTGCATAAAACATGTCGTCGAAAATATGATTCAGGCGCAGTTCTTTCCAAAGGTGGAATGCGCGCAAATGCTCTTGATTGGTGGCCAAATAGACTTTGGCTGCACCAGTGCGCTGCAAGCGTTTGATGCCGTCCAGCAGTTGCAAGTTTAGTGGCGTGTCGTTTTCAAACCAATAGGTGAGGAAATCCAGTGTATTGATTTTGACACCGATGGTGGGCAAAAACGTGTCGAGTGCATCCACAATTGAACGGCGACCCCGGACAATTTCACCAAAATCCTTGCGGAAGAATTGATTGAAAGTGTCGCGATCAATACCGAAGTCCATTTCCATATGCGCGCTCCAATTTCGGCAACGGGCAGGATCTGGATGAAACATGGAGTGGATGAGAACGCCATCCACATCAAATAGGACGGCACGCACCGGAAATTACTCCGGTGCGTTTGTTTTAAGGGCGAGCGCATGCAGCGAGCCATCGTCAAGGACGGACTTAAGTGCCGCATTGACCATTTGGTGTTGTTGCACACGGGTTTTGCCTTTGAATGCTTCAGCTACCACTGTTGCTGTATAGTGGTGACCATCGTCCGTTTCTGCATGCACTTTTGCATCTGGAATTGCGGTTAGGATCAAGCGTTCGATTTCTGCGGTGCCAATAGACATATAAGTGCCAATTCTTTTTTGGTTGGGCGAAGCGGCTATTCGGCCGCTTCCGCTGCCATATAGTCAGGGAACCAGCTTTCATGCGCCGCACGCATATCAGTTACTTTCAAGCTTATCGCATCGCCAAGTTGAAGTCTTTCACCACCAACTGTACCCAGTTTGGCAATGGAAACACTTTGCTCAGACGCGCGCGCCAGAATTGAGTCGATATTAGCAGAATTTGCGGTAATGCAATAGCGGGCTTGGTCTTCTCCAAACAAGTTTTGTAGATCAGTCGCCACGTCGACTTTAGCACCAATATCGCCAGCAATCGCCATTTCCGCCAGTGCAACGGCCAAGCCGCCATCTGACAGGTCATGCGATGCAGTGAGCAATTCATCGTCGATCAAGCTGCGAACGAACGCGCCATTTTTGGCCTCTTCTTCCAAATCGACAGTTGGCGCATCTCCTTCGATGCGATTAAGGCAATCGCGCAAGAATGCGGACTGGCCTAGGTGTGTGCCGTTTTTGCCAACCAAAAGAATCACATCGCCTTCGTTCTTGAAGCTTTGTGTCATCATTTTTGACCAATCAGCCATCAAGCCCACGCCGCCAATAGCGGGGGTGGGCAAAATGCCAATGCCGTTGGTTTCATTGTAAAGTGACACGTTGCCAGAAACGATTGGGAAGTCGAGCGCACGACATGCATCGCCAATGCCAAGAATGGATTGGGCGAATTGTTCCATGATTTCAGGCTTCTCAGGATTGCCGAAATTAAGGTTGTCGGTGGAAGCCAAAGGTAGAGCCCCAACTGCTGATAGGTTGCGCCAGCATTCCGCAACAGCTTGCTTGCCGCCTTCGCGAGGGTTGGCTTCGCAATAGCGAGGGGTTACGTCGACTGAAAAGGCGAGGGCCTTTTTGCCGTCAGCGCCTTCAACGCGCACAACACCTGCGTCACCGCCGGGCAGTTGCACCGAATTACCTTGGATTAGTGTGTCATATTGTTCCCAAACCCAGCGACGTGATGCGCCATTTGCATTGCCGATTAGGGTCATCAATGCTTTGGTTGGGTCAAAGTCAGCAGGAATATCACCTAGCACTGGAGGCGCAGGGTATTCAGAACGAGGGCGATCATACTCTGGCGCTTCATCGCCCAGATCCTTAATTGGCAAGTTCGCGACTTCGATGCCGTTATGAATGCAACGGAAGCGCAAGTCATCGGTGGTTTTGCCCACGATGGCAAAGTCCAATTCCCATTTTTTAAAGACCGCTTGGGCTTCTTCTTCTTTGTTTGGGTCGAGCACCATCAACATGCGCTCTTGGCTTTCTGACAGCATCATTTCATAGGCCGTCATGCGCTCTTCGCGGCAGGGCACCAAATCAAGATCGAGTTCAACGCCAAGATCACCCTTGGCGCCCATTTCAACTGCAGAACACGTCAGGCCCGCAGCGCCCATGTCCTGAATAGCGATAACAGCGCCGGTTTCCATGAGTTCAAGACAGGCTTCCAGCAGACATTTCTCTGTGAATGGATCGCCAACCTGAACGGTTGGTCGTTTCTCATCAATCTTGTCGTCAAATTCTGCCGAGGCCATTGTGGCTCCGCCAACGCCGTCACGCCCGGTTTTCGCTCCGAGATAGACGACAGGAAGCCCGACGCCT
>NZ_CAKZPW010000283.1:0-13351 GCF_937139385.1 uncultured Maritalea sp.
GAAAGCCGGTGGGGGGATTGTCTCGACCGTGACAGCCACGCGGGCAGCCACCGAGGCTGAATTGCTGGCGGGTGCCTTGACGCGGGTAGATGCGCTGATCGCTGAGGGCGTGGCGCTGATCGAGGTGAAATCGGGTTATGGTTTGGACCGCGAGGCCGAGATGAAGATGCTGCGCGTCGCGCGCCAGATTGCACAGCACCGCGCCATTGAAGTGCGCACCAGTTTTCTGGGCGCCCATGCCGTGCCTGCGGAATATGCGGGACGGGCTGATGCCTATATTGATGAGGTCTGCATCCCGACATTGCGCGCCGCCCATGCCGAAGGGTTGGTTGATGTCGTAGACGGGTTTTGTGAAGGGATTGCCTTTGACGCTGTTCAGATCGCCCGCGTATTCGACGTGGCGGTTGAACTGGGACTGCCGGTCAAACTTCACGCCGAGCAGCTGTCCAATCTGGGCGGTGCAAAGCTCGCCGCCAGCTATGGCGCATTGTCGGCGGACCATCTTGAATATTTGGACGAAACAGGCGTCAAAGCCATGGCAAAAGCAGGCACGGTTGCGGTCTTGCTGCCCGGCGCTTTTTATACGCTGCGCGAAACTCAAATGCCGCCCATTGCGCATTTGCGCACCCATCAGGTGCCCATCGCCATCGCCACGGACAGCAACCCCGGTTCCTCGCCGCTCACCTCGCTGCTGCTCACCATGAATATGGCTGCAACCTTGTTCCGCATGACGCCGGACGAAGCATTGCGTGGGGTCACCATCAATGCGGCAAAAGCATTGGGGTTGGCAGATCAAACAGGATCAATAGCGGTTGGAAAACGCGCAGACTTAGCGGTTTGGGATGTCAAAAGCCCTGCCGAACTCACCTATAGAATCGGGTTCAACCCGCTCAAACTTTCCATTTTTGGAGGCATCATTCGTGATTAATCTCACCCCGGCTGCAGCAACTCTTGACCAACTAGAAGACATTTATCGAAACGGCACCCCCGCACGATTGATCGATGCAGCACGCCCCAAAATTGAACGGGCCGCCCAAGTGATCGAACGCGCTGCGGCGGGCGGTGATGCGGTATATGGGGTGAACACAGGCTTTGGCAAATTGGCCAAAACCCGCATCGCCCAAAAAGACACATCAACTTTACAGCGCAATCTCATCCTCTCCCACGCCTCTGGCGTCGGTGAGCCATTAAGCGAAAACATTGTGCGCCTAATCATGACGCTTAAATTGCTATCGCTTGGCCGCGGTGCATCTGGCACCAAATGGACAACAGTTGAATTGCTGCAAGACATGCTGGCAAAAGGCGTGGTGCCCATGATCCCCGGCCAAGGCTCGGTCGGCGCATCGGGCGACCTTGCGCCTTTGGCCCATCTCACAGCGGTGATGATTGGCGAAGGCGAAGCCTTTTATAAAGGCCAACGCCTAAGCGGTAAAAAAGCGCTCATGGCTGCGGGCCTGTCGCCCATAATCTTGGGGCCCAAAGAGGGCCTTGCCATGATCAATGGCACCCAAACCTCAACCGCATTAGCGCTCGCGGGCCTGTTCGACGCATGGCGTTTGGCCAAAACGGCGCTGGTAACCGGGGCGCTATCCACGGACGCGGCCATGGGGTCTTACGCCCCGTTTCGCGAAGAAATCCAAACCCTTCGCGGTCATCAAGGCCAAATAGATGCAGCGGCCATGTTGCGCGATTTGCTTGAAGGGTCCGAAATTCGCGAAAGCCATCGCGAAAATGATGAGCGGGTGCAAGACCCCTATTGTTTGCGCTGCCAGCCTCAAGTGATGGGCGCCTGTATCGACCTGTTGCGCCAAACCGCAAAAACCTTGCATATCGAAGCAAATGCGGTCACCGATAACCCGCTAATTGTTGATAATGACGATATTATTTCAGGCGGTAATTTCCATGCCGAACCTGTGGCCTTTGCGGCGGATCAGATCGCACTGGCGATTGCTGAAATTGGCGCGATTGCCCAGCGCCGGATCGCCTTGCTGGTCGACCCAGCCCTCTCATTCGGCTTGCCAGCGTTTTTGACCCCCAATCCGGGGCTCAATTCTGGCTTTATGATTGCAGAGGTCACCTCGGCAGCGCTGATGTCAGAAAACAAACAAAAGGCAAACCCTTGTTCGGTTGATTCAACTCCAACCAGCGCCAACCAAGAAGACCATGTATCTATGGCCTGCCATGCGGCGCGGCGCTTGCTCGAGATGAACACCAACCTCTCCCACATTTTGGGCATTGAATTGCTCAGCGCCGCACAGGGGGTTGAGTTGCGCGGCCCGCTTAAAACCGCGCCAAAACTGGAAGAATTGATCGCCAAACTGCGCGCGCAAATCC
Organism: uncultured Maritalea sp.; assembly: GCF_937139385.1. Taxonomy (NCBI): domain Bacteria; kingdom Pseudomonadati; phylum Pseudomonadota; class Alphaproteobacteria; order Hyphomicrobiales; family Devosiaceae; genus Maritalea; species uncultured Maritalea sp. Next base: position 2,335 of record NZ_CAKZPW010000283.1, read on the forward strand.
CAGCGTTGGATGAAGACCGCTATATGTCGCCAGAGTTGGTGCAATCAGGCCAATATGTGCTTGAGCAAGACCTATTGGCTCAAGCGCTCCAAACTTTGGAGTTGGCAAGTTAATGCATCCGGTTGAGATCAAACGGGGCAAAGGCCCGATCATTTTAGGTATGCCCCACACCGGCACTTTTGTGCCCACCAACGTGATGGACAAGCTCAATGATCAGGGTCGCAAACTCAACGACACCGATTGGCATATTGATCAGCTTTACGATGGATTGCTTGATGATGTGACCATCGTGCGCGCCACCTTCTCGCGCTATGTAATCGACGCCAATCGTGACCCAAAAGGCGTTTCGCTCTACCCGGGGCAAAACACCACAACGCTTTGCCCAACAACGGATTTTGAAGGCGAACCGATCTATTTTGCGGGCGAAGACCCAACAAAGGGCGAAGTTGAAGAACGGCGCATGCATTTTCATGCGCCCTATCATCAAGCCCTTGCCGATGAAATCGCACGCCTTAAACAGCTGCACGCCGATGTGGTGCTCTACGACTGTCATTCGATCCGTTCAATATTGCCCTTTTTGTTCGACGGCACCTTGCCAGATCTCAACCTTGGCACAAATGAAGGCACAACCTGCGCACCAGAAATCGAGCAACAAGCCTTACAGATTTGTGCTCGATCCGGTTTTGAAACAGTGCTCAATGGCCGCTTTAAAGGTGGCTGGACCACCCGCCATTACGCTGATCCAAACCATGGGGTGCATGCTTTTCAAATGGAAACCGCACAAAGCGCGTACCTTACCAATGAGCAAGCGCCTTGGACCTATGACGAGACGAAGGCGAACAAACTGCGTCCCGTGCTCAAAACTATTCTCACAATGATGACTGATTTTTGCGCCGCCAATGCGCGCACCTAGGGGAGAAAAACAATGACAGATAATCCACGCAAAAACGCTCGCACCGTGCGCTCACCCATTGGCCAAGATTTGATCTGTGGCGATTGGACAACCGAAGCGCCCATGCGCATGTTGATGAACAACCTTGACCCGGACGTGGCGGAAAACCCCCATGAATTGGTAGTCTATGGTGGCATTGGCCGCGCAGCGCGCACTTGGGGCGATTTCGACAAAATTGTTGATACACTTAAAACGCTTAAAACCGACGAAACCTTGCTCGTGCAATCCGGAAAGCCGGTTGGCGTTTTCAAAACCCATTCAGAAGCACCGCGTGTTTTGATCGCCAATTCAAACCTTGTGCCCAAATGGGCCAATTGGGATCATTTCAACGAACTCGATAAGAAGGGCTTGGCCATGTATGGCCAAATGACCGCTGGCTCGTGGATATATATCGGCTCACAAGGCATCGTGCAGGGCACTTATGAAACTTTTGCGGAGGCCGGTCGTCAGCACTATAACGGCAGCCTAAAAGGCAAATGGATTTTGACCGGTGGTCTAGGCGGTATGGGCGGTGCGCAACCGCTTGCCGCCGTAATGGCCGGGGCTTCTTGTTTGGCAGTTGAATGCAATCCTGAAAGCATCGATTTCCGGTTGCGCACCCGCTATATCGACGAGAAAACCGATAGCCTTGATGAAGCGCTTGAAATTATCGAGCGTTGGACCAAAGCCGGCGAAGCCAAATCGGTCGGCCTGCTCGGCAATGCGGCAGACGTATTCCCCGAACTGGTGAAGCGCGGCGTGCGCCCGGATATTGTGACAGATCAGACCTCAGCCCATGACCCGATCAATGGCTATTTGCCCATCGGTTGGTCCATGGCCGATTGGCGCGACAAGCGCGAAAACGCGCCAAAGGAAGTTGAAAAAGCCGCGCGCGCCTCGATGAAGGTGCAAGTGCAAGCCATGCTCGACTTCCATGCAGCGGGCATTCCAACGGTGGATTATGGCAATAATATCCGCCAGGTCGCCAAAGACGAGGGGCTAGAAAACGCTTTTGATTTCCCCGGTTTTGTCCCTGCCTATATTCGTCCTCTGTTCTGTCGTGGGGTCGGCCCATTCCGTTGGGCAGCGCTTTCCGGTAACCCAGAAGATATTTATAAGACCGACCAAAAGGTCAAAGAGATTCTGCCCGACAACAAGCACCTGCACAATTGGTTAGATATGGCCCGCGAACGGATCGCGTTCCAAGGCCTGCCTGCGCGTATTTGCTGGGTTGGTTTGGGTGATCGGCATCGTTTGGGGTTGGCGTTTAATGAAATGGTGGCCAATGGCGAACTCGAAGCGCCAGTGGTCATCGGTCGCGACCATTTGGACAGCGGTTCAGTGGCATCACCAAACCGGGAAACTGAGGCTATGCAAGACGGATCAGACGCTGTGTCCGATTGGCCATTGCTCAATGCGCTTTTAAATACCGCCTCTGGCGCCACATGGGTGTCGCTGCATCATGGCGGTGGCGTTGGCATGGGCTATTCGCAGCACTCAGGCATGGTCATCGTTGCTGATGGAACAAAAGAAGCGGCTAAGCGGATTGAACGTGTTCTGTGGAATGACCCTGCAACCGGCGTCATGCGCCACGCAGATGCGGGCTATGACATTGCGCTGGATTGCGCGCGTGAAAAAGGGCTGAACTTGCCCGGCATTTTGTAAACGCTATGGGGCGCGGGATAGAATTCTCGCGCCTTTGTTTGCCCCCATCACATAATTTAGACATATTGGCACGATTGAATATACTCACCTGAAAAGCGCGGGGGGCGCTGATCAATCAAGGGAGTGTGTCATGCACCGCGCCAAACTGTTTTTAGCCAATGTCACCTTGGCCATTTCCGTTCTTTTCTTGTTGAGCACTAATGCATTCGCGCAGCTATCAACGCGCGTGCTCACCATAAAGACAACGCCTGCGGATACTGTTCTTCAGTCCGTTTTTGTGGACGGCCAGCGGGCCAACATAATTTCCAATCAAAATGGTTATACCTTCATTGAAATTCGCGGTGAAACCCACAATTTTGGCTGCAAATATACGCTCTCCATTATTGCCGAAAACGGGCGTTTTTTGCGCAAACAATATGACCTGTGTGAAAGCGTTTGGCAGATCAATGTTAGCTTTGAAGATGATGGCAGTGGCGCATCACAAAAACAAATCTCCATTGTGCCGTCTGACCCCAAAGTGCGCATTTACTCCATGTCGCTAAATGGCCAGCCCCAAAGTTTTACCGCTTTCATGGATTCAAATCGCGTAGAGTTCACCCTCAAGCGCGGCCCTTCTGGCTATAAATGTACAACCCAGCTTGAAGCGCTATTGTCCAATGGCAATAGGTTCAACGAGAAGGTTGATCTGTGCGCCAACGATAATGAGGTTGTGCTCGACCTTGGGCCAAAACGTGAATATTTTGAGGTCTTTACCGTTCGCTCAAGTCAGACAGACGACCGGATTTCGAGTGTAAGCGTTGATGGCCGCAAAGTGCCGATTTTGCGCTGGATCGCTGGCGGCGTGCGCACGCGGCTTGCGGTTGGTGCCCCAGCGTTTAAGTGCGAAGCCACAGTTGGCGTTGAATTTGCGTCTGGGGCCAAGGCTTCAGATAAATTGGACATTTGTGCGCAAAACTTTGACGTCACCCTCACCCCAACACCGCAATATCTCACCGACACCAGTTTGGCGTCTCCCTTCACATGGCGCTTCACCGCGCCCCGTGATGCGAACGACAATGCGCAACTGCGTTTTGCGTCAAACAACCGCGCTGCAGGGTTTGTGGCTGTTTGTCAGCCCGGCAGCCGAAACGCCGATTTGTACCTAACAGGGTTTCCCGCCCGCGCGGGCCTATCGTCACGCTCGGTTTTGCAAATGTGGGCGGGGCGATATCAAGGCAAACAAAATGCATTTGGCGGTCGCGCGCCGGATGGGCCAAATCTAACGGCGCCATTCTTTAATCTCACCACCCAACATGGTCTGTGGAACGGGCTGATTTCGGGCAGTGCCTTCACAATTATTGCCAACGATGATCATCGCCTTCGCCTTTCTCTTAAAGGCAGTGCCGACCCTGTTCGCAATTTTATTCGCGCCTGTAACCAGCGTTTCAATGGCCCATCGGTCATTGGCGACGTAACAGGTGATGTCAGCCTTAAGTGGTCACGCACCACCATTCAAAATGGTGGCCAGCAATTACAGTTCGGCGATGCGAACACAGACCGTATCGGCTTGGCCGCACGTTGCGAAAGAGAATCTGGCTTTGCGGAAGTGATGTTTGCCTCAGCCCCACCCAACATGGCTGATAATCGCAATGTTGAGATCTTTTGGGATACCATTGGCAATCAAGGCAAACTGACGGCGCGCACCCGCACTGTTCAGGGCATCGAATGGGGCGCAGTGCCCGTTGCTGGCATGGATATAGACGATCCATTTTGGGCCAGTTTGGCGGCGGGCAATGTGGTTCATTTCGCCATGGATGGGGACCGGATGAGCACCTATTCGCTTAAAGGCAGTGCCAAGCCTGTGCGCGAATTTGTTGCGGCTTGTCGCCCCTATGAAGCGGCGCCGGTTGCTGAGCCGATCGATAATCTCACCCCAGACCGGCCAAGTGCGGAAGAGCAAGTGTTCAATTCGATCGCGGATATCTTCAATAATCTGTCCGCCCAAAGTGATGGCAAAATTAAGGTCGAAATTGGCCGCACCAGTTCCGCAGCACAAGCGGTTTTGCAGGCCTATCAAAACAGCCCTGACTTCTTGTGCACGCAAACGGATCTGCCCACCCCGGTTGGGCAACGTCAGGTCAAATCCTCCTTCGTCAACAATGGATCAAACAGCTACGACTTGTTTCAAATCCAGCCAAATGGGCAGCGCGTGCGCGTGCGCGATGTGCCGCCGGGTGCGCGACTAACAGTTGATGCGCGTGAAGGTCAATCTTGGGAAGTGCGTCGCCCCGGTGGGCGCTGTATTGCAACCTATGCTTCGCCAAATAAAGACGTCACTTTTTCCATCAAAGATAATATGGACAGAGCTGACCCAAGCGCCTTCGTTAAAAGCTATCAGTGCGACGACGGAAGCCGCGCCCAAGTGCTCATTGCCCCTAATCATGGCTTCGCCATTATCGATGAACGCTATGCTGTGCACCGCGCAAGCGTTGCAGGGCGCAGCCAAAATATCTTCGGGGGAACAAGTGCAATTATCAATGACCAACAATTGGTGTTGCGCGGTAGCAATGCACCGGGTCTTGATTGCGTCGCGCAATAGGCTTGATTTGGGTTGGCCGGTCTGCCGGCCAGCCCAGTTTATATTGACAAATCAGCTAAAACTATATTGATCTTATCATAATAATTTTGATGGCCCACTTTGGTGCCGGACATGAGGGAATGATAATGGTCGATAAAGTTGCCGATAAATTAGCGCGCTTAAGAGCGCAAATGGCAAATGAAAGCGTCGATTTGGTCGCGTTGGGTCCGGGTGCTCACATTCAGTGGCTGCTCAACTATCATCCCTATCCAGACGAGCGTATGTGCTTGCTGCTTATCGGCCCAATCCACCATGGGTTTATAATGCCCGCCCTAAATGCTGATGCGGTGCGTGAACACACAGATATTGAGTTTTTCACCTGGGCCGATGCGGACGGTTATGCCGATGCATTGACCGCAGCGCTGCAAAAAATTGCGCCCAAACAAGTGGACTTGGTATCTCTTGATGAGACCATGCGCGCCGATTTTGCTCTTAATCTACTAACGGCTTTGCCCGGGGCAAAACATTGTTTCACGGAGCTCTCTGTTGGACCGTTGCGGATGCGCAAGGAGCACGACGAATATCTGCTGCTCAAAATGAACGCTTTGATTGCCGATGATGCCCAGCAAGCCGCTGCCAATGCAATCAAGCCGGGTGTAACCGAAAACGATGTGGCCGAAGCGGTGAAAAATCATTTCATCGCTGAGGGCGCAAAACCAGCATTTGACATTGTGGGTGCCAGCGAAAATGGCGCGTTCCCCCATCACCACACCAGCGATCGGGTGCTCAAACAGGGCGATACAATTGTGGTGGATATTGGGGGCTTTAAACAAGGCTACCCCAGCGATATCACGCGCATGGTATCAATCGGCGAACCCAGCGAAGAATATAAAAAGGTGCACGCAATTGTTGAAGCGGCGGTGCAAGCGGCCCTGAAAGCTGCAAAACCTGGCGTGATCGCCAAACAAGTCGATGACGCCGCAAGATCTGTAATCACACAAGCAGGGTATGGGGAGTTCTTTACCCATCGTGCGGGTCACGGCCTGGGCATCGAAATTCACGAACCGCCCTATATTTCCGCATCATCCGATGTGGTGCTGGATGAAGGCATGGTCTTTTCAATCGAGCCGGGGATTTATCTGCCGGGCAAGTTCGGCGTCCGGCTGGAAGAGATCGTGATTTTGCGCGCTGACGGTCCTGAAGTTCTATCAGATCGCCCACGCGATTTGGTGATCGTTTAGCCACCACATAGATGCTTTTGGTAAAAGGAATTTCCCTCCCCTTGATGGGGAGGGATAAAAGGTGGGGCGCATTTCACCTCTAATTGATGATCTTTGCCTGGGTGGCGTTCAGGATGTCTTCCCGAGAAACATCAGGTGCCATTTCAACAATTTCTAATCCGTCTGGTTGCACATCAAAAACACCCAGATCAGTGATGATCCGATCAACTACTGCTTTTCCTGTGAGCGGCAGCGTGCATTCTTTGAGGATCTTTGAATCCCCATGCTTGTTGGTGTGATCCATAACAACCACAACGCGGCCAACACCGGCCACAAGGTCCATCGCACCGCCCATGCCTTTCACCAATTTGCCTGGAATCATCCAATTGGCAAGGTCACCATTCTCAGCAACTTCCATTGCACCCAAAATCGCCATGGCAATTTTGCCGCCCCTAATCATGGCGAACGACGTAGCGCTGTCAAAATAGGCGGTTTGCGGTAATTCGGTAATTGTCTGCTTGCCCGCGTTGATCAGGTCCGCATCAATTTTGTCCTCGGTGGGGAATGGCCCCATTCCCAGCATGCCATTTTCCGATTGAAGGGTCACATTGATCCCATCAGGAATATAATTGGCCACCATGGTTGGAATGCCAATGCCAAGGTTCACATATGTACCGTCTTGCAACTCTTGTGCCGCGCGGGCAGCCATTTGATCTCTAGTCCAGCCCATCTTATGCCTCCCTCACTGTGCGTTGTTCAATTCGTTTTTCGTGGGTGCCTTTTACGATGCGGTGCACATAAATACCCGGCAGATGGATATGGTCTGGGTCCAAAGTTCCAACAGGCACAATCTCTTCAACTTCCATCACACACACTTTGCCGCACATGGCTGCGGGCGGGTTGAAGTTGCGCGCGGTTTTGCGAAAAATCGCATTGCCGGTCTCGTCAGCTTTCCATGCCTTCACAATTGAAAGATCGGCAAAAATGCCCTCTTCCATAATGTAGGTTTCGCCGTTGAAGTCCTTGTGGTCTTTGCCCTCGGCAATAATGGTGCCCACGCCTGTTTTTGTGTAAACACCAGGAATGACAGCGCCACCCGCCCGCATGCGCTCAGCCAATGTGCCTTGCGGGTGAACCGCAAGCTCTAACTCGCCAGAAAGATACTGGCGCATAAACTCAGCGTTTTCACCAACATAGGACGAGATCATTTTTTTGACCTGTTTGGTGTGCAGCAAAATGCCGATACCAAAATCATCAACACCAGCGTTGTTTGACGCAAATGTTAGCCCCTTGTTGCCCGCCGTTCTGATGGCGTTGAGTAGCAATTCAGGAATGCCGCAAAGCCCAAAGCCCCCCGACGCGATCAACATATCATCTTTAAGAACACCCTCTAAAGCCTCTTCGGGTGTGTCATATACTTTATTCATGTCTTTCTCCCTCAGCCCGCTTTTGCGGGACTAAACCTTACTCGCCAACTTGAATGGCCATCGCAATGCCCATTCCACCACCAATACAAAGGCTGGCGATGCCGCGTCCGCCACCGCGCTGTTCAAGCGCATGGGCCAATGTGCCCAGAACCCGCGTTCCCGACATGCCCACGGGGTGCCCCAAAGCAATCGCTCCACCATGAATATTGACCTTTTTGGGGTCAACGGCCAGCTCTTTCACCACCGCTAAACTTTGGGCGGCAAAAGCTTCGTTAAACTCAAACAAATCCACTTGATCCAATGACCAACCCGCCCGCTGTGCCACCAACCGCGTAGCAGAAATGGGGCCAAGCCCCATATAGGCGGGATCAAGCCCGGTATGGGCAAACGCGCAGATCTGCGCAATTGGGTTTAATCCTTCACGCGCTGCTATATCTGCATTGGCCAAAACCACTGCTGCAGCCCCATCATTAATGCCTGACGAGTTGGCGGCGGTCACCGACCCTTCAGCGTCAAAAATTGGCCTTAGCTTGCTCAGTACTTCAATCTGGCTGTCCCCGCGCACCGCTTCGTCAGCCTCAAACATGGTCGTTGATTTGCGGGTCTTAAGTTCAATAGGCACAATCTCTTTGGCAAAAAAACCAGCGGCCTGCGCCGCTGCGGCCTTATGTTGTGATAAACAGGCGAATTCGTCCTGCTCTTGCCGGCTAAGACTATACTTTTTTGCCACATTTTCTGCTGTGTGGCCCATAGGGTAGTTGAAGAACGCGTCCGTAAGCGCGTCAAACATCATGCTGTCGACGAAGTCGAGATTGCCCGATTTCTTGCCCTGTCGGATGTTGGCCACATGGGGTGCATTGGTCATGCTTTCTTGACCCCCAGCAACAACGAAATCCGCAATTCCGGTTTGAATTTGTTGTGCCCCTAACATAATGGCACGAAGACCAGAGCCGCACACTTGATTGATCGTAGCAGCAGGAACTTGATCTGGTATGCCTGCATTGCGCGACGCTTGTCGGGCAGGGTTCATCCCAGCGCCGCCGGTTAAGACCTGCCCCATTATCACGTCGTCGATCTTCTCGCCGTCAATACCCGAGGCGGCAACCGCCGCCTTGATCGCGATCGTGCCCAATTGGGCCGCGGTAAAGCCAGACAAACTGCCCGCCAACGTGCCAATTGGCGTGCGCTTGGCGCTCAATAAAACCACGTCCTGCATCCACATTTTGCCTCTCCCCCGCAATCAGAATTCTAACTGGGGTAAAGGTTAAGGCTTGCACATTGCATTTGTTTAGTCGTATTTGTACGCAATGAATGCTCTTGAAAATACACAGTCCGGCGCAATATTGAACCGCTTTGAATTGGCTGAAATGCCAGTGCCATTGGTTTTTGCCCAACATCGCATCATCAAAGAATGCAACATAGAATTCGCCACCATATTTGGCTTTACGCCTAAGGAGTTACACAATACGAGCTTTCATCTGCTCTATCCAAAATTCATGGATTTTGTGCGGACCGGCGAAATGTGGAAGTCCAATTTTGCGGGCGGTGTCACCTATTATGATGAACGCATCATGCGTCGCGCCGATAAGTCAGAATTCTGGTGCCAGGTGCGGGGCCGCTCCATGTCCCCCGGGGATCCATTTGCCCGCGCCCTATATTGTTTTGAGCCGTTGCACCGCCCTTTAAGGCCCAATAGTGAGCAACTGACAGACCGGCAAAAGCAAATCATCACACTGGTGGCCCAAGGTAAAACCAACGCCCAAATCGCAAAAGAGATCGGTCTTTCAAAACGCACCGTTGAAGCCCATAGGGCGCGCACCATGAAAGCCATAGGGGTGAAAAACAGTGCCGAGCTGGTGGCGTGGTTCTCCGCTAACGAAAAAAGCGAAGCATGATTGAAAAACGTGTAAATCCAGAAATATTGACCAATCGATCAGAAGGTTAGAGCGAAACGGTTTGCTTGCCAAATACTTCAAAATTACGTATTTTCTTTAGTGTTGAGGGAGAACATCTTATGAAAATCGTAAATCAGAGCCTGGCTGTTGCTGGGGTTTTTGCTGCAAGCTTGTTCGGTACTGCGGCTTTCGCCCAGTCTGGAACAGGGGGCACATTCAGCATTTATAACGATACCGCAGGTAATGTGGTTGTGGGTTTTTACACCAACGACGGGAATGGTTGGAGCGCCAATTGGCTGGCCGATCAAATGGCGCCTGGCCAATCTGCAAGTGCAGAGTTTTTCGCCGAAACCGGCGCGTGCGACCAATTGTTTCAAGTTGGCTGGCTTGGTAGTGACGGCTCTGAGGTGATGGACGAGCCCATTTCGATCGACATTTGCCAAGCAACCAACGTTTATCTTGGCGATAACGAAATCAAATTCGACTAGACCTTTACCGATGAAACGGCTGACTATTCAGCCGTTTCAATAATGGGGTGGCTGATCTGCGAGCGGATCCAATTGGTGAATTCCACCACACCCGGCTTTTCCGCCTTATCGTCTGGAATGGCCAGAAAATAGGCATCGTCCGTTTGCAACGGCCTTGGGTCGATCACCACCAAGCGGCCCAATTCAATTTGGCGCTCAATTAGATATTGGGGCAGCAAGCCAACCCCCAAACCCGCCAAGCAGGCTTCAATTATCATTGAGAATTGGTCGAAGCGGTGGCCACGAAACGGCTCGTCATTGTCAATTTTTTGCTGTTCAAACCAATCTCGCCAAGCCGTTGGTCGGGATTGTAAGTGCAGCAATGGCGCTTTGGCCAAATGCTCAGCTTTCTTTATGCCCTGCGCCTCGATCAGTGTTTTTGACGCCACGGGCAGCATATATTCAGCGCACAAAGGTTGGCACGATGCCCCCGCCCATATCGGTCGCCCAAAATGCACCGCCACATCAAAAAACTGCTCTTGCAAAGAAAATGGGGTCCAGCGGCTTTCAAGATTTACCGCCAGTTTGGGATTGTTCTCCAAGAACTCGGGTAATCTAGGCGCAAGCCAATGGGAGCCAAAGGTGGGCAGTGTGGCCACCGAAAGCGTTGCGTCCGCCTTGGCCGATGCCATGGTGCGATAAACCAGCCCTTCGGTCTGCTCAATCAGATATTTTGCATCCACCAAAAACCGCGCGCCCGCTTCGGTCAATACGACCCGCTTGCGAATACGTTCAAACAAGGTCACCCCAAGTTGTAATTCCAAATCGCGGATTTGGCGCGAAATAGCGCTTTGG
>NZ_CAKZPW010000284.1:0-1812 GCF_937139385.1 uncultured Maritalea sp.
ACCACGGCGAAAGACTGGGCAGTTGGCGACAAAGTAAACCGTGATCGCTCGCTGCGATTGCAGGATGAGTTGGGCGGACACCTTGTGTCAGGGCACGTTGATGGAATTGCAAAAATTGTGTCGCGAGAGGACTTTAGCGATCAGTGCAAACTGACGTTTGAAGTGCCAACTGACCTTGCTCGGTTCATCGCAACCAAAGGTTCGGTGGCGCTAAACGGCACTTCGCTGACTGTGAACTGGGTAGAGGGCAATCGCTTTTCGGTTCTGCTGATTCCGCACACGCTTGAAGTGACAAATTGGCACCTTGCGCAAGCGGGTGATGAGATAAACATTGAAATTGATCAGATGGCGCGATATGCAGCGCGCTTGATTGAAATGCAATAACCCCCGCACAACCTGCGATTTGAGGACGAAGATGACCGACAAGCCAAAGATTTTGCTCATTGAAGCACGTTTTTATGATGAATTGGCCGATGAACTTGCAGCAGGTGCGATTGAAGTGCTGGAAAAAGCAGGCGCTGAAATTACACGCGTCGCTGTCCCCGGCGTATTGGAAATTCCCGCTGCCCTTTCAATGGCGCTTATTGCCGCTGAAGTGGCCGATGCCGACATATACGATGGCTATGTTGTTCTTGGTGCTGTTATTCGGGGCGAAACAACCCATTATGACATTGTTGCCAATGAAAGCGCCCGCGCGATCATGAATATGGTAACATCTGAAGGCTTGGCGCTTGGCAATGGTATTCAGACCGTTGAAAACCAAGAGCAAGCTTGGGCGCGCGCCAACCGCTCAGAAAAGAACAAAGGCGGCGGCGCAGCTGAGGCAGCGCTTGCCATGATCCAAACAAGAACCAAGCTCGGGCTATAACGATGAGTGATGACAAACCACAACGCGATCCGGGCAAAGCCAATCAACGCGGCGCAGCTCGTTTGGCTTCAGTTCAAGCGCTTTATCAAATGGATGTCGGGCGCGCTTCTTTTGACGCTACGGTTGAACAGTTCAAAATGTTCCACCTAGGCAAAGAAGTAGAGGGGGAAGAATATCTTCCCGCTGACGCCGACTATTTCAAGCAGTTGCTTGAAGGCGTGCGGACATATCAGGTCAAAATTGATCCAATTATAGACAATTCGCTCGTGGACGGTTGGCCTGTCACTAGAATCGACAGTACACTTCGGGCGATACTGCGTTCTGCAGCATTTGAAATGCTCTACAAAAAAGACATTCCAGCCCGCGTTGTCATCAATGAGTATGTTGATGTTGCACGAGCATTCTTTGAAAAAGACCAGCCCGCAATGGTCAATGGTGTGCTCAACAATATCGCCACAACATTCCGGCCTGACGAAGTGAAATAAATGGAGACAAATCAATGACCGAACCCCAATTTGATAAAGCAAAATATGCGGGGCGGAACATTGGTTTGTTGGCTGTAACTCAGGCAACCGGCGGTTCTAGCCAAGCTATTATTATGGCCGTTGGGGCGCTAACTGCTGCCAATCTTGCGCCTGACAAAAGCATGGCGACAATTCCAACCACGGCCATGATTATTGGTCTGGCGCTTATGGCGGGACCTGCCACCAAGATCATTTACGCCATTGGGCGCCGCAATGGCTTTATGATTGGCGCTGCTTTGGGCTTTGTTGCTGGACTGTGTGCCGCAGCTGCTGTTGCCTTTTCCTCATTCATCCTCTTTGCGCTTGCTCTTTCTATTGTGGGCATGGGTGGAGCCTTTACCCAACAGTATCGCTTTGCAATTGCCGACAGTGTGCCTGACGACATGAAGGCTAGGGCAATTTCATTGGTTTTGCTTGGCG
>NZ_CAKZPW010000285.1:0-25298 GCF_937139385.1 uncultured Maritalea sp.
GACGCATCTCGCATCCCAGAAATCATCGCCCACGCCTACCACATCGCCATGAGTGGGCGCCCCGGCCCCGTGGTTTTGGCCCTGCCCGAAGACATGCTGCGCGACACAGTGGACGTTGACCCATGCACTTTCATCGAAGTGGCCGAACCTGCCCCAACAAAAAAAGCCGCCGACAAATTCGCGCAGCTTTTGGCCGATGCTAAAGACCCAATGGTGATCGTTGGCGGTTCGCGTTGGGACGAAACATCTGTCGCCCAGCTTCAAGCTTTCAGCGAAAAACACCACCTCCCCGTTGGCTGCTCGTTCCGCCGCCAACAGCTATTTGATCACACCCATCAAAACTATGCAGGCGACGTTGGCTTGGGCATCAACCCAAGCCTTAACGAGCGCATTGCAAAGTCCGATTGCGTGATATTACTGGGCGCGCGTTTTTCTGAAAATCCAAGCCAAAACTTCTCCCTTTTGGGCATGCCCAACCCGGGTAAAACCCTTATTCACGTCCATTCAGGCGCTGAAGAACTGGGACGCATTTACACCCCAACATTGGCCATCAACGCCACACCAGAAGCCTTTTTCGATGCTGTTGAAGATATTGCAGCCCGCAAAGATACAGGCGCTGCCAAAGCAGCCAACGCCGCCTATCACGCGTGGACGGACAATCTACCCACAACCCCGGGCGACGTGCAAATGGGCGAGATCATGTCTCACCTGCGCAGCACCCTTGCAGACGATGCGATCCTAACCAACGGTGCGGGCAATTACGCTATTTGGCTGCACCGCTTTTGGCGTTTTAAAAAATACGGCACCCAATTGGCCCCAACCTCTGGCTCCATGGGCTATGGCCTACCGGCCGCCATTGCGGGCAAACTGCGCCACCCAACAAAGGACGTGATTTGTTTTGCAGGCGACGGCTGTTTCCAAATGACCGGCAACGAATTTGGCGCCGCCATGCAATCGGGCGCAAACGTCATCACTTTGGTCATCGACAACGGCATTTATGGCACCATCCGCATGCACCAAGAAAAGCATTATCCGGCCCGTATCTCAGCCACCAATTTGGTCAACCCAGACTTTGCCGCCCTCGCCCGCGCCTACGGCGGACACGGCGAAACGGTTGAGCGCACCGAGCAATTTGCAGATGCCTTCGAGCGCGCCCGAACTTCGGGCAAGCCCTCCATCATCCACATCAAAATTGATCCCGAAGCGATCTCACCAACGACAACGATCACAAAACTGCGCGGGGCTTAGCTGAATCCGGCCCTTTTGCACTTGCACTCATCCTGAGCCTGTCGAAGGATCAAGCTTCGACAAGCTCAGAACCAAAAAAGCGCTATCGCTCAAACGCTATTCAACCAGATCACTCGCGCCTTCTATCTGTTGTGAGTTCGCCAAATCCGCTTCCCGACGCACCACTGCTTCAATTTCGCTGTCAAAAACCATTATTGAAGCAGCAACTGAAGCCCAAAGTACTGGCACGCCAACAATAACGGCCACTAATACCGTTAAAAAACTCGGCAAATGCGTAAGACCAGCGAGCGCCCATACGGCGGCTGTTGCCAAAACAACCAGCGGCATGACAATCAAAAAGATGGTGCAAAGGCTGCCGAAGATAATTTGAAAACTCAAGATATGTCGATTTGCTTTTGAAATTGTGGGGAGTGCAATAACTCCACCTAAACCCTTGCTCATAGGGAACGTCTCTAAAAACGCAGCTGCACAATTGCAGCGCAAAACAATATATCGTTGCGCTCGGTTCACTTTACCAGTGGGTCAGAATAAAATCTTTGACGGTCATCAAGGTCTCATTCTCTGGCTTTGGACCTGTCGAGAAAAGCAAACCAACGCCCTATTTGATCAAACTCACCACTGCCTGCAAGCCCACTCGATCCTGTCTCAGCCTGCGCTGCGCAAACGCCGCACAGTTGTCCGGGAATGCCCTAGAGGTGGGGAACACGCACCCTCTGGCTGCCCCCACTTGATGCGGGGTCTTGCAGTGCGGGCAACACGCGTCAAACTCCGAGCAACACCCAACCACCCCTCAACTAACCTCACCCTGAGCTTGTCGAGGGGCGAACCATCAATGAAGTGCACAGCAGCTCCATCCTTCGACAGGCTCAGGATGAAGGGCACAATGCATCGCCTCCTTCGTCACCCTCGGGCTCGACCCGAGGGTCCATGATGACTTTGTTGATAAGCGTTGCGCAACAATTTGGAACGGTGGAACCGAACAGGCGCGGGATATGGATGCTCGGGTCAAGCCCGAGTATGACGAGGTGGGTGGTATTTGAACCATCAGCCACCAAAAAAATCTTATCCCCGCCCATTTCCACTCGCCCTATAATGATCGCAGCTTTCTTGAAGACCCTGCGGACAGCGGACGCGTTGTTGGGGTCGTGTGGAGTTTGTTTGGTTGTTGGTGATGATCCTGCGGTGTGTTGAAAGTGAGTAGGTCCCGCATCAAGTGCGGGACGGTGCGAGACGGAAGGCGTAATTGTCCAACCCAACCGCACCACCCCGGACTTGATCCGGGGTCAACTGCAATCATCCCAACACGGGTGTAATGCACCAACAGGCGGGGGTGCCGGGGAAAGCCCTGAAAGGGCCGACGGCGGCGTGAAAGACCCGGGGGCCAGTCGAGCAGCCGAAAGGCTGCGACGGCGGCACGCAAAACCCTCATAAAGAAAGCCGGGTCAAATGAAGCACGGGTCGCCGTGGTTCGCTTGGTGTTCAATTGTCCAGCCTGACACCGAAGGCAGCTTGTAAGATGTTTGGTGGGTATTGTTTCTCACCTGTGCCGTAAGGCACTCATCAAATGATCGCACGAGATCAAAACAGTTTTGATGGAACGCTGAGCAAGGGGATAGAAGGGTTTAGCACCCCGGGGCCGTTGATCGCCATGCAGCATTTGGTTGGCGCGAGACATTGAATTGTCTCTACACATATTCTTCTAGCGCTTAACAGAGCCATTCACTGTCTCGCGCGTCGCATTATTGTCCCTTCGCATGGAAACATGGCGGAGATGTTGGTGTTTGGGGGCAGAGCCTTAGTGATAAAGCCATCCCCCCACCCTTAATCCCTCCCCACCAGGGGGGAGGGAAATGGTGCGTTGAAATGCTCACCACAAGTCACCACGGTCATCCCTGCGCAGGCAGGGATCCAGACTGGAGCAAATCAAGTGCGCTGTTGCATGTGGATATTCTCGCCTAGATCCCGCACTAAATGCGGGATGACAGCTGAGTGATTTGGCAAATGGATTGCACAATATTGGTGTAGGGCACCAACAGGCGGGGGTGCCGGGGAAGGCCCTGAAAGGGCCGACGGCGGCGTGAAAAAGGAGAAAGTGAAATCCGGAGGGGCTTAGCCCAATGGCAAGCTCGATGTATCCTTGAGCGTTTCCAACACGATTGATGTTTTTACGTTTTGCACTGACTCGTGTGGCAATAGCACATCGTTGACGAATTCGCGCAACCCGTTGAGGTCTTTGGCAACCACCTTGATAAAATAATCCATTTCACCGGTCAGCGCGTGGGCTTCTTGCACTTCGGGCAGGTTTGAAATGAGGGCGGCAAAGCGTTTTGAATTGTTGGGGTTGTGGGTTGCGAGGGTCACATTGATGATGGTGACGATACCCAGTCCGACCTTTTCGCGGTCTAGTTTGGCATAGTACCCGGCGATCAACCCTTCATCTTCCAAACGGGAGCGTCGACGCGAACATTGAGAGGCGGAAAGGTTTACTTGTTCTGAAAGTTCATTGTTGGTCAGTCTCGCATCATCTTGCAAAAGTGCGAGGATTGCACGGTCAAATCGATCAAGTGTGTCCATATTGTGCATGTTTTTTCTGTTTGATGCGTGTATTGTGCGTAATTTTGCTGAATATGTGAAATTTTGCAAGCCTCTTGCGCGGGTTTTGCGTCATAATTGGGTTCACAGATATTGATAGGGAGAGTTTGAAATGGGTCCATTTCCTCACGACGCACCGGTTGCAACAATCACTGAAAGCAACCCAGCGGGTACAGACGGTTTTGAATTTGTAGAATTTGCCAGCCATGAGCCCGAAAAGCTTGAAGAGCTTTTTACCAAAATGGGGTACACAAAAGTTGCGACGCATAAATCAAAGAATATTTCTTTGTGGCGGCAAGGGGATGTGAATTACATCTTGAACGGCGAAAAAGACAGCTTTGGCGGCCGCTTCGTTGAAATGCATGGTCCATGTGCGCCTTCAATGGCGTGGCGCGTTGTCGACGCAAAACATGCATTTGAGCATGCGATTAAAAATGGCGCAGAGCCTTATACGGGCGACGACAAATGCATTGATGCACCAGCAATTTTGGGCATTGGCGGGTCGTTGCTTTATTTTATCGATACCTATGGGGAAAAGGGGTCAGCCTATGATGCGGATTATGATTGGCTCGCAGAAGCCAACCCGCGTCCTGAAGGGGTTGGTTTCTATTATCTGGATCACCTGACACACAATGTGTTTCGGGGGAATATGGACAAATGGTGGGATTTCTACCGCAATTTGTTCAATTTCGAGCAGATCCACTTTTTTGATATCGACGGAAAATATACGGGTCTTGTTAGCCGCGCGATCACATCGCCTTGTGGCAAAATCCGTATTCCACTGAATGAGTCAAAAGATGATACGAGCCAAATCGAAGAGTATTTGAAAAAATACAAAGGCGAAGGCATTCAGCATATCGCGGTTGGTTGTGACCATATTTATGACAGCACAGACAAGTTGGCTGAGAACGAACTTAAGTTCATGCCGGGTCCACCAAAAACCTATTATGAAATGTCTCATGACCGGGTAAATGGCCACGATGAGCCGCTTGATCGGATGATGAAGCACGGCATTTTGATTGATGGTGAAGGTGTGCTGAATGGCGGTATGACGAAGATTTTGTTGCAGATCTTCTCAAAAACCGTGATCGGACCGATTTTCTTCGAGTTCATCCAACGCAAAGGTGATGAAGGGTTTGGCGAGGGCAACTTCCGCGCTTTGTTTGAATCGATTGAGCGCGAGCAAGTTGAACGCGGCATTGTAGGTACGGACGCGGCCGAATAGAATTAGCGGGCAATTTGCCTCCCAATTTGAACGCTAAGAAGGCACCTTTGGTTAGCCCCAAGGGTGCCTTTTTTAATCGCCAACCGGTTGCGGTCCAGTATCGCCATGTAAAGCGGTCAGGCTTGCGCGGATCCGGCGTAGATTCTCTTTGGATTGCTCGGGGCGTTGCCGGGCCACGGTAGCAGCAATGATATCGATTGTAGCCAAAAAGACGAGCCGAGAAGCGGTGGGCTTATAGATATCGGGGTCCTCGGGCAGGCTTAAGCCAATGGTCAGGTCGCAAGCATTGGCCAGGGGGGAACCTTGTTTGGTCAAGGCAATGGTCTTCGCCCCATATTGGCGGGCGACATTGGCGCTATCAATGTTTGAGCGCGGCAAACCGGTGGCAGAAATGAACACCATGGCGTCTCGTTCGCTCAGAGTTGCGGCGTGCATGCGCTGCAAATAGGCGTCGGAAACAGCGATGGCGGGAAAGCCTAGACGGAAAAAACGGTTCGCGGCGTCAAAAGCCACCGTTGTTGACCCGCCGCCAACACCACAAAAAATCAGCTTTTCAGCATTGTTGATATAGGCTGCGGCCTGCTTGATGGGCTCTTCTTGCAGCTGAGAGCGGGCGATGTTGGCAGTGACATAAAGGGTTTGAAACACTTGGTCCACAAGGTTCTTGGGCGGTTCGTCCTTAGCGTCTGGCGTATCCAAATATTGCAGCGACACCGCAACATTTTGGGCCAGTCGAATTTTGAAATCCCTAAACCCGGTACACCCCAACGTGCGACAAAACCGAATGACCGTGGGTTCAGACACATCGCATGCGCTTGCTAGGGCGGCCAAAGACATGTCCGAGACGGTTTCAAGGTTCTTAAGGATGAAGCTTGCAACCTGCTGTTCACGCGCATTGTAGCTGCCATCATTTTGGCGGATCTGTGAAATGATGTCTAAAGCGGTCGACATGTTGTTCCCCCAAAATGGCACCTAAAACAAGGTTCTAGCTTCGATTTTTATCGATTTGCGTCGGCCAATTGCCACGAAGTAATTTTCCAGCTTCATAAGTGCACGATTCGCGATCTCGTGCATAAAATTTCGAATTTCTTTTGCCAAGCTACATAAAATTCGCTTTACAAGCAATAATTCATTGAATATTTGTAGTTTTACTACATTTAGATTTGTTTGGGGAGAACGAATTTGTCAGAATTGGCGGGGGTGCTAAGCGCAAGGTTGAATTGGGTCGTTGAGCGCATTGTTGCGCTGTTAATGCTCTTGCTTGTGCTTGATGTTTGGATTGGCGTTATTGATCGCTACATTTTCCATTGGCAACTGCCTTGGCCTGAAGCGTTGGCAAGGTACTTGATGATTTGGGCCGCTATGTTGGCGATCTCGGCGGGCATCGCACGGCGCGAGCATATTGGCCTTCAAGGCTTGATTTCAAAGTTCCCAGAAAGTTTGCGCCGAGTGGTGGTGTTGAGTCTGGACTTGGTTACCTTTGCTTTGTTTTTCTATGTGTTTTGGTATGGCATCGGCTTTGCCCAAACTGGCGGCAACCGGCAGGCGATGATCTTTGGCATGACCTTGCTGTTTCCCTTCGCGGCGATCCCAGTTGCTGGTGCGATATGCGCCATTCAAACATTGCTGGTGGCGTTGCGTGATCGTGGTGAATTAATCACCCCTTCAGTTACGGGTATGGCAGAATGATTGTCGCCCTTGCATTTGTCGCCTTTGTTGTTCTTGGGTTGCCCATCGGTTTCGCATTAGGTGTTGCTGGTGTCATTGGTCTGTTTCAAATCGGGGGTGAAAACTTTTTTGCGCTCGGTCCAGGCAAAATGTTCAATGGGCTAAATATCTTCCCGTTCTTGGCCATGCCATTTTTCATTTTGGCTGGCGAAATCATGAACCATACGGGCATCACCAATCGGTTGGTGTCGCTTGCACAGGTGCTTGTGGGTCATTTCCGTGGTGGTTTGGCGCACACAAATATGCTGGCCTCCGTTTTCTTTGCGGGACTAACGGGCGCTGCAACGGCAGACGCAGCGGCGTTCGGTAAAACCTTGGTGCCCGCGATGGTTAAAGAAGGTTATGACCGCGACTATGCCTGCGCGGTAACGGCCGCTGGCTCAATCATTGGCCCCACCATTCCTCCATCTGGATTGATGGTTGTCTATGGCTCTTTGATGGGGGTTTCCATCGGCGGTTTGTTTGCGGCCGGTATTTTACCGGGTCTGATCATTTGCGCGGTTTGCATGGGCGTTATTGCCATTGGCGCACGCGCAAATAATTTGCCGCAAGCCGAAGAGCGGGCGCGCCTGCCCCAAATTTGGGCGACGTTCAAACACTCGATTTTGGCTTTGATTATGCCCGTCATAATCTTGGGCGGCATTTTGGGTGGAATTGTTACGCCAACAGAAGCGGCGGCGATTGCTGTTGGTTATGCCTTGTTCATTGGGGTGTTTGTTTACCGAAAGATTGGGGTGAATGATCTCATTCAAATGCTTATTCGCACTGCGCGGGTTACAGGCGTGATCTTTGTGATTATCGCCTTTGCTTCAATCGTTGGTTGGTGGTTAAGCTTTAATCAAATCCCACAAATGGTCGCGACGCAGATCCTTTCGGTTTCTGACAACCGCTATGTCATCATTGCCCTGATCATTGGTCTGTTGCTGGCGATTGGCATGGTGATGGATATCACCGCAATTCTGATCATTTTGGCACCTGTGCTTGTACCGCTGACCGCCTCGATTGGATTAGAGCCGATCCATGCGGGGATCATCTTTGTGTTGGCGCTTAATATCTCATTGATGACGCCGCCGGTGGGTGCGTGTTTGTTCGTTTTGTCTTCGGTCACCGGAGAACCCTTAGAACGGATCGCTGCTAAACTGTGGCCGTTCCTTTTGGCGGAAATCTTGGTGCTTTTCGTTTTTGCTTTCTTTGAAGATTTGGCGCTGTTCGTGCCCCGATTATTGGGGTTCGCATAAGGCTGTTTATCGGCGTTGGGGTCACGCCATCTGATTTGTTTGACCCACATAGTCCAACCAGGGAGAAGAGTTATGGGACTTAAAAAACTAGGAATGGGCCTGTCGCTTAGTGCAGCCATTATCATGTCGGCAACGGGCGCATTTGCGGATACGAAAGTGCTCAAATTTGCGCACGATAACAAAACTGATCCGTTTGAAAATCCGGCCCATGCTTGTACCGCAGTATTTGCAAACATTGTTGAGGCGGACACAAATGGCTCGGTTAAGGTTGAAGTTTTCCCTTCAAACCAATTGGGTTCGGCCGCTGAGCATGTGCAGTTTTTGCAAGACAATGTGATCCAAGCAACATTGACTTCAACGGGTGCGCTTTCATCCTATTACCCACGCATTGACGTGTTGAACCTGGCGTTCGCATTTGATCACAACGCGGCAACTTATGATGTTTTCGATGGACCATTTGGTTCGGCTTTAGCAGCAGACATTGAAGCAACAATTCCAAACACCAAAGTTTTGGGCTTCCCAGACACTGGTGGGTTCTTCGCCGTTACCAACTCAAAGCGTCCAATTAAAACGCTAGCGGATTTCGAGGGTGTTCGGGTGCGCACAATGACTTTGCCTTCGCACCAAAAAATTATTCAAGCGCTGGGTGGCGAAGCCTATCCATTGTCATGGGGTGAAGTTTATTCAGGTCTGCAAACGGGCGTGATTGATGGGCAAATGAACCCTGTTCCAATTATCGCCTTTGCGAACTTTGCTGAAGTTCAGCAATATATGACCCTAACGAACCACTTGTTTTCGCCCTATACATTCATGATTTCAGATTCTTTCTGGAATAGCCTGACCCCAAGTGAGCAGCGCGTGGTGAACTATGCCGCTAAGTCTTGTGTAACGGCAAGCCGTGGCATTAGCCGGATCATTGAAGCATCAGACCGTGGTCTTGCTGGGTTGATGGACAAAATTGAAGTGACAGCTCTAACCGCTGAGGATCGACAAGCCTTTAAAGATGCAGCACAACCAGCTGTTGTGGCGCATGTTGAAGAAGCGCTTGGTGCCGAAGGTGTAGCTTTGCTGGATCAATTCCGCGCGGCTGTGGAAACTGCCAACGGTGCAACTTATCTGAAGAACTAACTTGAACCATCCCTTTGATGATGAACTTGGCGGGCTCTTGAGCCCGCCATTTTTTGTTTTGGTTGACCGTGATCAAGGTTCTTAAACCACGCCTAATCTAAGCAGTGTTTAGATGGAGGTCTGCATGGGACATTTTTCACGATGGCTTCGGAGTTGTATTTGGCTGTGGGTGCCGCCACTAGTGGCCAGTTTTGCGTTTTGGCCAAACCTTGGGGCGGCCTATCAACCCAAAGAATTCTGGCGCGATATTCCGCCGTTGCTAGGGTTGGTTGAGAATGTAAGTCGCTTTGTTGTTATCGCCCTGTCGGTGGTTATGTTGCTCGAATGGCGGGGGTCCACTCAACGTGTTGGTCTATTTGTTTATGCAATTGGCCTGTCGCTCTATATTTGTTGCCAATGGGCAATTGTGGCGGACCCCACGGGCGCCTGGGCAACCAGCGCGATTGGATTTTTAGCCCCTGCTTACACGCCAATCATCTGGGTTATTGGCATAGGACTGATTGGGTCGCGGCCTGTTTATGATCGTATTCCATGGCGCAACTCTGTGTTTTTTGGTCTCGCGGGTGTGTTTTTGGCGGCGCACAACGCCCATGCTTGGTTGGTTTTTTCACGTCTCGGATAATTTATTTATATTTCTTGGGAATAAAAGCTGTCCCAGCTTGTTGTTTATGTATTGAAGCAATTTATGGGAGATCAACATGTCAATTTTTTCAAAAATATCAGGTGCTGCCGTCGTGGCATTTGTTGCCGGTGGCGTCGCTTTCGCTGCCGGTCATATTCCGGTGCAGCAATTCGACACTGAATTGGGCAAGGTGCTTACGGACAAGAACAATATGACGCTTTATACGTTTGATAAGGACGAAGCGGGCGTTTCGAACTGCTATGATACTTGTGCTGAAAAATGGCCGCCGCTCTTTGCCGAAATGGATGTGCATGAGGGCGACTATTCTGTCGTTGAGCGCAAAGACGGCACGAAAATCTGGGCATTTAAGGGGCAGCCGCTCTATTTGTGGGTTGGTGATAGTGAACCAGGCGATGTTTCTGGAGATGGCGTGGGTGGTGTTTGGCATGTGGTCAAACCCTAACTCAATTTTCCTGAAGAGGCGCTGATTGACGTTTGCGCCTAATTGAACGCAAGATGCCCCGCCGACAAATGGCGGGGCATTTAAGGAGACTATTGAGTTTGAGTTTTCGGGTGGAAGAGCAGTTTGCAGACCATATTCCTGCGCTTAAACGCTTTGCGCGGACCTTGACGGCTGCGCCTGAACATGCCGACGACTTGGTACAAGATTGCTTGGAACGCGCGATCAGAAAGAAGTCACTCTTTCGTCAGCCATCGAACCCAAGGGCGTGGCTGTTTAAAATCATGCACAATTTGCATCGCAATCAGATTGTTCAAAAACGTCCAATTGCAAATAGCGATGAATTAGAACGAATTGTAGAGCCACCACAACAACTTGCCGTAGCAGAATTGAAGGATGTTCGCACAGCGATGCAGCTCTTGTCCAAAGAACACCAAGAGATATTGATGCTGGTGGCTGTTGAGGGGCTCAGTTACAAAGAAGCAGCGCAAGTTTTGAACGTACAAAAGGGCACGGTGATGTCGCGCTTAGCGCGGGCGCGCGACCATTTGCGCGCATTAATGAATGGGGAACATCAGTTCAAGGGTGAAAAAAGATGAAGATTTCTGATGATCTTTTGGTCGCCTATGTTGATGGCGAATTGTCGGCTAGCGAAACTCAAAAAGTTGAGGCATATCTTGCGCAAAATCCGTCTGAGGCGGCGCGTGTTGCTGATTGGCGTGACAACGATGATGCGTTGAAACAGGCTTTTGCGCTTGGGGATGATGAAGAACAAGTTGGACGTGATGGTTCAAATAGGCAGACCAGCAATGACAATGATCGTTGGCAGCAACTCACCCGCTATGCGGTGGCCGCTTGTTTGTTGCTCGCGATTGGGTTCGGCGGCGGACTGAGCTTGTCTCAACTGCCGTTTGGCGCGGTAAAATACCAGTCGCAGGTAGCGGCCTGGGCCAATGAGGCGCACGAGATATTTGCGATCGACGCCAATCGGCCCGGCGAATTTGACCAAGGAAATCTGGATGTCGCAACCGGTTGGCTGAAAAAACGAGTTGGTGTTGATGTTGTCATTCCAGACTTGAAAGCGAATGCGCTGCAATTCGTGGGGGCTCGACTGGTGGGGCAAGGGGGCGCACCGGCTGCGCTGATGACTTATGAAACAGCGGATGCCGGGCGTATTTCGATCTATGTACAAGCTCACAAACAAAAGCTTGGCGAAACTGGATATTGGTTCATCCACGGTGAGGATGTGACGACTTGCGTATGGTTAAATGAACAAATCGCTTTTTCCGTTACCGGCGACCTTAGCGAGGATCAACTCAAGGACATTGCCTTAAAAGTTCGTGATGGTCTTGGCCTTGGGTATCGGGCGAGGGATGTTTAAACCGTCTGCCATTGGTTGTCATTAAACTGTAACCTAATCCCATTAGAGCGCCTTAACACTAGAGTTTGAGGGCGTGAAATGACGGATCGACCAATTGGGATATTGTTTTTGTGCACGGGCAATTCAGCCCGTTCGATCATTGCTGAAAAACTGATGGCGGATCTGGGTGGAGACGAATTTGCGGTTTTTTCTGCTGGTTCACAGCCAACAGGCGCACCCAATGCTTTCGCGCTTGAAGTGTTGCGCAAGAATGGCAACAGTGTTGAGGGCGTGCGGTCAAAAAGCTGGAACGAGTTTTTGGATGCTGACGCAACACCTATTGATATTGTGATTACGGTTTGTGATAGCGCGGCAAGTGAGGCTTGCCCGATATGGCCGGGCCATCCGATGCAAGCACATTGGGGAGTTGAAGATCCGGCTGCTGTTGATGGCGACGATGAGGACAAGCGGGTGGCGTTTGCCAAAACCTACGCCCAAATGAAGTCGCGTATTATGGGGCTGTTGGCACTTGATTATCACGTGCGGGACGCCTCTTTTCAGCGCGCATTGTCCCAAATTGGGCAAATGGAAAATGCCAATGTTTAGTCGAGGGCAGGTTTTGGTTTCGGAGTTCTTGGGAACAGCCTTTCTGCTGGCGACGGTTGTGGGCTCGGGCATAATGGCCGAACGCATTTCAGGCGGAAATGTTGGAATTGCTTTGCTGGGCAACACAATCCCAACCGGGGCCGTTTTGGTAGTGTTGATCACAATGTTTGGCCCAATATCTGGGGCGCATTTTAATCCCGCTGTGACCCTTGCCATGATCCTAAATGGGAACATGAAAAGGGTCGACGGTCTGCCTTATGTGGCAGCCCAACTTGTTGGTGGCATATTTGGTGTTTTGTGCGCTCATTTGATGTTCGCAGAACAAGTCCTGCAAATCTCTCACAAGGCACGCTTTGGTGCGGGGCAATGGTTCTCAGAATTTGTTGCGACCTTTGGGTTGGTCCTCACGATTTTTTTGGTGGTGAAGTTCAAGCGCGACGCCATTGCAATGGCCGTAGGATTATACATTACAGCGGCATATTGGTTCACCGCCAGCACTTCATTTGCAAATCCAGCGGTTACCGTGGCCCGTGCACTTTCGAATAGTTTTGCGGGAATTGCCCCGTTATCTGTGCTGCCTTTCATCCTCGCACAATTGATTGGTGCGGCCGCGGCCTGGGCCGTCTTTAGGTTTTTTGAGGCGGAAAGGTGAGGTCTACAGACCGAAGATGGCTAGGTTATATCTTTAAATAACAATAAGTTGACGTAGCGGACCGCACGCGGTTGTTGCACAACTGTCATAATTGCGTGGTCTACTTGAGCTCGGATATTTTGAGTTCTCGGGGTTTTATGAGCCGCTTTGGTTTTGTTGCGTCTTTAGTGTTTTTATTGGCTGCATTTACTTCGCTTGTGTTTGCATCTGCATTTATGGCGCCAGGGATCGTCCAGCAGTTGTCGGGTTTGGATGCGCGATTGTTGGCCCGTGATTGGCTGGTTTCGATGCAAAGTCAGTTTGAATTGCCCGGCGAGCCGATCCCCTTTAAAGCCAGTGTTGGGGACAACCTTGCAGCATTTTTATTGCAACAACGTGGCGAGGGCTCCAGTGAGGTGGATCTATTTCGCCCGATCGAATTTCAGTCGCTCGAGCATTTTGGCAATATTACTGGCTATGCGGTTTTTACTAAATTTGGTGAATTGTTTATTGCTGGCGGTCGTCCGCAACTGCGCTCCTTGGACAATCAACAATTTGCAAGCGTTGTCAAAAAGGCGATGAGCCAAAACATCACGGTGGTATTTCCATTGGAGCACCGCGTCAAATTGGGCAAACCCTCTCAGGTTGTTGTTATCCCTTTGACCCGTTTCAATGGGCCACGTGGCGTGGTGAGCATTGAAGTGGAACGCCACAATATTGAAGGGGTTATGGAACGTGGTGTGCAGTTTACCAGTTTTCTGACAGCCGGGATTTTGGCTTTTCTGGCGCTGGTGGTGATGGTGACCCTCTTCTATTGGGGGCGGCAGCGTCGAAAGGCAGAACGCGAAGCGATACGATTGGCGTTTTTTGACCCTTTAACAGGGTTGCCTAACCGCCGAAAATTCCACATGGATTTGCCCCGAATTGTCGACGAGCTGCGCGGACAAAATGGTGATAAAGAATTTGGGCTTTTGAGCATTGATGTGGATAAGTTCAAAGCGATAAACGATTTATATGGGCATAGCGCGGGGGACGCGGTTCTCAATGCAATTGGCCGCCGATTAGTGGAAAATTTGGGTGCGCAAGATAGTGTCTTTAGGCTGTCTGGTGATGAGTTCGTGGTCATTCTTTCCCAAGATTTTGAGTTTTGCCAATTGTCGGACATTTGCGGTCAACTGGTCGAAGCAATGGAGCACCCGATAGAGGTGGAGCAAAGTCATATTTTGGCCAGTGTGTCCATTGGTGCTGTTGCATTTCCAATGCATGGAGATGATGAACAGCTTTTGCTAAAGCGCAGCGACTTGGCCCTATATGACGCTAAAGACAATGGGCGTTCGGGATTTACCGTTTTCAGCACAGCGCTAGAACAAGAAATGAGGCACAAAGCACGTCTTGAGAGGGACCTGCGGCAGGCGCTAGAACTTGACCAATTGCATTTGCACTATCAGCCTCAAGTGGATGCATGTTCTGGTGAATTGCTTGGGTTTGAAGCCCTCGCGCGTTGGACCCACCCTGAGCTTGGGGCCATTAACCCTGAGGAATTTGTTGGTATTGCTGAGCAAAGCGGTCTGATTCATAAATTGGGTCAGTGGGCCCTAAGCACTGCGTGCGAAGAAGCGGCAAAATGGGAGGGAGGCTTGACAATTGCCGTTAATCTTTCACCACTGCAGCTGCGTGATGCGCAGATCGTGCTTTGTGTTCAACGCGTTCTACATCAAAGTGGATTGGCGCCCGAGCGCTTGGAGCTGGAAATTACCGAGGGCGTTTTCGTTTACGATACAAGCCAAGTGCGGCACACATTAGATGAATTGCGTTCGCTGGGCGTGGGGATCGCCATGGATGATTTTGGGACTGGTTACTCATCGCTAAGTTATCTGACACGTATTCCTTTGACAAAGCTAAAGATTGACCGGGCCTTCGTTTCCAACTTTCATTTGGGCAAGGCGGACGACGCGGTGGTGCATTGTGTTGTCGGCCTATCAAAATCGCTAAGGTTGCAAGTTGTTGCAGAAGGGGTGGAAACCCAAAGTCAGGTGCAGGCTCTGCAATTGGCGGGCTGCGATATATTGCAGGGTTATTATTTTGGACGACCAACTGGAGCCCCACACGATGTTATTGAAGCATTTGCTGATCGTACATTGAA
Source organism: uncultured Maritalea sp. (assembly GCF_937139385.1). Taxonomy (NCBI): domain Bacteria; kingdom Pseudomonadati; phylum Pseudomonadota; class Alphaproteobacteria; order Hyphomicrobiales; family Devosiaceae; genus Maritalea; species uncultured Maritalea sp. Next base: position 14,982 of record NZ_CAKZPW010000285.1, read on the forward strand.
GCGCGCCGGCTGATCAGTTACGCGCCAAGCAATCCATTTGCGATGGCGTAGCGCGTCAGCCCTGCGGTGGTGGAAATGCCGAGTTTTTTCTTGATGTTTTTGCGGTGGGTTTCCACGGTGCGAATTGAAATGTCGAGTTTTGAAGCAACGTCTTTGTTGCTGTTTCCTTCTGCGACTAAAAGCAAAACCGCCTGTTCGCGCGTGGTCAAAAGGGAGCTGGCATTTGGGTCTGTTTGTGCGCCCATTAGGGCTTCAGAAACGCCGGTTGAAAAGAAGGTGCCGCCCGCAGCTACTGTTTCAATAGCAGTAACGATCTCAGATGTTGAAACGTCTTTGAGGACGTAACCGGATGCACCATACATGGTGGAAGTTGAGATATACTCGCGACTGTCATGCATCGAAAGCATCAACAGCCTTGTGTTGGGTAATTGGTCTTTGAACAATTCAATAGCATCGATGCCATTCATGTCAGGCATATTGATGTCCATTAGCACCACATCGGGGCAGGTCTTTTTGGACTGGGCAAGTCCTTCTTTTGCGGAGGACTGTGCACCAACCACTTTGATGTGATTATAGGTTTCCAAGACCGAGCGAATGCCTTCTAGCACGAGCGGATGATCATCAATGAGCAAGACTTTGATTTGCGAATTCATGCGCTTTGAAACTCCGCTTTTATGTTGGCGTTCGTCAAGTAAATGGATCGTGGCAAACGCGCAACCAACCTTGTGCCTTTAGGGGTGGAAATCACTTCCAAACTGCCACCAAAGTGTTCCATACGCTCTTGCATATTGCGCAAACCCAATCCGCCCGATGGACCTATGGTCTTGTCTTTGGGGTTTTGCTTGGTCACAAAGCCGCGCCCATTATCGATGATCACCATTTCAAGTCCGGTTTTTGTGCTTTTCAGGCGCAATTTGACATTTTCAGCCGCGGAGTGTTTTTCAATGTTACTCAATGCTTCTTGGGCGATCCTATAGATGGCGGTTTTGGCGTCTGAGGGAAGGACGTTCTTAAAGGCCACACTTTCAAAATCGACATCAATGTTTGTGCGCTCTTCAAAGTTGTTGATCAGAGATTCTAATGCGGCGCTAAGACCTAAGTCGTCCAGCTGTCCAGGGCGAAGATCGTGCGAAATTCGGCGCACCTCTTTAATGGCGGTGTTGAGCGCGCCCGCACCCCGTTCAATGGTGGCAAGGGCTGTATCTTTTCCTTCGCGCACCTGTCGTTCTGCCAAATCAAGCACATAACGCACGCCAACCATATTTTGGCTGATGCCATCGTGAAGTTCTCTGGCAATACGCGAGCGTTCTTCTTCTTGTGTATCCACAATACGTTGGGTGAGTTCTTTTAGTTTGCTATCCGCCAGTCGGCGCTCGCGCAAATTCATGATGACACCCGTGCCAAATACAGCAAAAACGGCCGGCACGGTGATGAGGGCGACGAGCAAAAATGTCTGATTGATGGTGTTGGATAAGCTTTGATTGGCGGCCTCTGTTTGGGCCAAGATGTCGTCGATATAGGCCCCGGTGCCGATCATCCATTGCCATTTGTCTAGTCCAACCGCGTAGCCGATTTTGTCTGATACTTCGCTTGATGATGGTTTTTCCCAAACATAGCGATGAAATCCACCGCCGTTCTTAGCGTAATCAAGCAATGCAGCAACGTCTGGGTGGTCGGCCCAGTTTTTGCCTACGCGGAACGGTTGACGCGGATGAACGACGTTGGTGCCATCATAGTGATAGACGTAAAAATATCCATCTTCTCCAAAGCTTAGTCGATTTAGAACGCGCTTCACTTGTTCTTTGGCAAACTCATCATCAGGTGTCGCATTTTCATAGACAGGCTTAATGGCGGTGAGGGCGAGTTCAATGTAATTCTTGAGTTCAGATTCCTTGGCATAGAGCATTGACTGTTCAAATGCTTGAATGCCGTCTTTTGATAGCTGACTTGATTGCCATGTTACAAGCGAAGTGATGGCCAAGATGGCCAGCAGCAGTGGGATCGTTGTTAGCGCTAGAATCTGTTGTCGAAAGGTCATGATTTTGCCGTTTCAAATGCGTTCCTGCGGATGGTTTTAGCATTTTTTGCCAAGTTCATCTCCGTATTTGTGGGTAAATGCTTAAAAGGGTGCGCCAATTCTACCCATTAACCGCAATTGGGTGCGATTGGCTCTTGAAAGTTGGGAAAAAAATAGATGGACTGTGGCGCAAGGTGCAGGCAAGGGAGCATGGGCCTTATTTCTAGTTGCGTGTGCGCATTTGCGAACCGCAATTGATTTTATCTCTTTGGGAGGAATTAATGAAAAGACGTGAGTTTTTCAAAAAAGCTGGTGTGACAGTTGCGGGCGCTGCAGGCGCGGCAACTTTGGCGTCACCGGCTCTATCGCAAGGCCGCACACAGTGGATTGGCGTTTCTGCATTCGGTAAAGCTGGCCTATTGGGCGCAGCGTACGAAGATTTTGCCAAGCAAGTGGGCATTCTGACTGAAGGTAGCCTTGAAATTAAGCTTTACCACTCTGGTGAACTTGTTGGCGGTCTTGAAGCGCTTGATGCGGTTCAGTCTGGTACTGCACAAATGGGGTATGGCGCTCCATATTATTGGGCTGGTAAATCAGATGCGATTTCGTTTGTTGCGACCATGCCTTACGGCTTGAACGCACAAGAGCAAAATGCTTGGTTCTACTACGGCGGCGGCATCGAGCTTGCTGACGAAACGAGCTATAATCCTTTGGGCCTTAAGTTCTTGCCACTTGGCAACTCAGGCAACCAAATGGGTGGCTGGTACGCAAAAGACATCAACACAGTTGCTGACTTGGAAGGCCTTAAGTTCCGCATGCCTGGTCTTGGCGGCGAAGTGTTGAAAACTTTCGGCGTGAACGTTGTTCTATTGCCTGGTTCTGATGTGTTGCCTGCGCTGACATCTGGCGCGATTGACGGCACAGAGTGGATCGGCCCTGCGGCTGACCTTGGTGCTGGCTTCTTTAAAGTTGTGAAGAACTATTACTATCCTGGTTGGCACGAGCCTGCCACAGTTCTTGATGCCTTCTTTGACAAAGGTGCATGGGATTCATTGACTGACCAACAGCGTGCCGCTGTTGAACAGGCTGCAATGGCCACAAACTTGGGCGTGTTGTCACGCTTCCAAGCTGTGAACAACGCATCATTGGCAAAACTTGTGAACGAGCATGACGTTCAGTTGAAGCCTTACTCTGACGAACTGTTGCAAGCAATTGGTGAGCGTACACCTGACGTGCTTTCAGCATTGGCAGCTAAATCTCCAGAAGCAACGAAACTTTACAACAATCTTGTTGAGTTCCGTTCAGGTATGGTGAACTGGTCAGGCATTTCTGAAGGCAAATTCATGAATGCACGTACATCAGCACCATTTAAAACCATCTAGGTTTTATCTGGGTTTGTTCTTTATTGGCGGGGTCAATTGGCCCCGCCTTTATTATACCCTATAGTGAGAAAAATTCCTTTGGGGGGAGTGAAATGTCTGGGCTTATAAATGGCATCAGGCTAGTGGCAGGCCTTATTGACCGGATCAATGAGTTTGTTGGCCAAATCTTGGCTTGGCTGGCGCTGCTGCTGGTTCTCAATGTCTTCATGGTAGTAGTTTTGCGATATCTGTTTTCATCCGGCGACGTGTGGATGCAGGAAACCTATATCTGGATGCATGCATTTGTATTCATGTTGGGGGCGGGTTTTACGCTTTTGCATGATGGGCATGTGCGCATCGATTTGATCTATTCGGGGGCTTCGGATCGCTATAAAGCGTTTGTGAATTTCTTCGGTTCGATTTTTCTGGCGGCGCCAGTATTGTGGTTGATCTATGCAAGGGGAATGGACTTTTTCTACCGTTCGTTCTCGCGTCTTGAGACATCGCCTGAAGCGGGTGGATTGCCTGCACTTTATATATTGAAGGGCGTCATTCCTGCATTGGCCATCTTTTTGGGCCTGCAGGTGTTTTCTATGGCAATTAGATCGCTTGATACAATCATAACCGGCGAGCGCGTTCGCCTGGTAGAAGATGAAGATGAGCCGCTGACATGACCCCAGAAATCCTAGCTTTTGTAATGTTTGGGGTAACCATTTTTGTGTTGCTCCTTGGTTTTCCAGTGGCGTTGTCGCTTGCTGGTGTGGCCATTATCTTCGCCTTCCTGGGCGATCAAATGGATCTCTTCCATTTCGCATTTTTGAATCTCTCGCCAACTCGAATTTTCTCATTGATGAAGAATGAGCCGCTGGTTGCTGTGCCCTTGTTCGTTTATATGGGCGTGATTTTGCAGCGTTCAGATATTGCGGGCAGGTTGCTTGAATCCATGGGCCAATTGTTTGGCACAATTCGTGGTGGTCTTGGCTATTCAGTAATTATTGTTGGCGCGTTGCTTGCGGCTTCAACCGGCATTGTTGGAGCCACTGTTGTTACCATGGGCTTGATGAGCCTGCCGGTAATGCTCAAAGCTGGATATAATCCCAAAGTTGCTGGCGGTATTATTTGTGCTTCTGGAACGCTTGGCCAAATCATACCACCGTCGATTGTGTTGGTTTTGTTGGCCAATATTTTGCAAGGCGTGAATGAAGAGGCCGCCGCGCTAACAGGCAATTTGGCTCCTGAGCCGGTCACTGCAATTGATCTGTTTGCGGGTGCTTTGTTCCCCGGATTATTGCTGGTGGGCTTGTACTTGCTCTGGATCTTCATTCTCACCATTGTTCGGCCAAATGATGTGCCTTCAATGAAGGATGAGAGCGTCAATGCGCCGAGCGTTGGTCAATTGGTTGGTGCCGTTGCGCCTCCGCTCATTCTGATTGTTTTGGTTCTGGGCTCAATTTTGGCCGGTATTGCGACACCTACTGAGTCTGCCGCTGTTGGTGCCGTTGGCGCGGCAATTCTGGCGTGGCGTGCGAAACGACTTGATTTCACTTTGTTCAAAGAAGTTGGTATCGAGACCGTCAAAGTGTCCTCAATGGTTTTCTTGATCATCATTGGCGCTGGCCTGTTTTCGACGGTGTTTAAGGGCTTTGGCGGCGATGATGTGATTGCTGAGTTCTTGCGTCACTTACCGGGTGGTGCGTTTTCTGCACTGTTGCTTGTGATGTTGCTGATGTTCTTCCTTGGCTTCTTCCTTGATTTCATTGAGATCATTTATGTGGTGGTGCCAATCGTTGGGCCAATTTTGATCGCTTTAGGCTATGATCCCTTGTGGCTTGGCGTCATGATTGCGATCAACTTGCAAACCAGCTTCTTAACGCCGCCATTTGGCTTTGCCCTTTTCTATTTAAGGGGGGTTGCGCCAGCGGAGTTTAAGACGAGTGATCTTTACGCCGGGGTCTTGCCGTTCATCCTCATTCAGGTGATTGCACTTGCAATCCTGTGGATATTCCCAAGTGTTGTGACATGGTTACCCCAAACACTTTTCTCTGGCTAATAAGCAAGTGAAAATCTGAAATATTGAGCCGTCTCGAGCAATTCGAGGCGGCTTTTTTGTTCACACGCTTGTGATGAAAGGTTAGCGGCGGGGCGACCTTGCATGATGTACTAAGGCTTAGAGAAATGAACGAGGGCTTTGTGTGATAGATATTTTGTTCGCCTATTTGGCTGGGCTATTGACGTTGATCAATCCGTGCGTTCTTCCCTTGTTGCCGATCGTGCTAGCGGGCTCGGTTTCTAAGAATAAGTTTGGGCCGGTGGCAATGGCGTTCGGCCTTGCTGTCTCGTTTACTGTGGTTGGGTTTTTGGTCTACTCAGTGGCGCAGAATATTGGACTCGACCAAGATGCTATCTCAAAATTTGGCGCAGGGATTATGATCGCGTTTGGCGTGATTTTAATTGTGCCCCAATTCGAACGACAGTTTGCAAGAGTGAGCTCTGGTTTAGCTACAGGTGGCAATAAATCAATCAATGAGATCGATGATAGTCGTTTGGCCGGACAGGTCTTAACCGGCGTTTTGCTGGGGGTGGCGTGGTCACCTTGTATTGGCCCCACATTGGGTGGTGCCATTGGGTTGGCCTCTCAGGGTGAAAGCTATTTCTATGCTCTTTTGATTATGGCTGTGTTTTCGCTTGGCAGCGCAACGATTGTTCTGGCGCTGAGCTATGGTTCACGAGAGTTGATTGGGCAAAGATCAGAATTATTATCAAAGCTTTCGCAGCACGCCAAACCGATCATGGGGTTTGCTTTGTTGGTTGTGGGCCTTGCGATTTGGTTTCATTTGGATCGGGTTGTGGACAATTGGGCGCTGGATAATATGCCGGACTGGTTGCTGGCCTTGTCTGTACGGTTTTGAACACATGAAGGAGGTCGCCATGCGACAACTTATAATTAAAGCTGCTTTGTTTGCGGTGCTGATGGTGAGCAGCTTAACCGGGGCCTATGCGCAAACACAACACTCGCCATATAGTCCCAACGTTTTGGCAACAGCTGAAAAAAGCGGCAAACCCTACTTGCTGGATTTTTACGCTAGCTGGTGTTCGACCTGTCGCGCTCAAGACAAGGTTTTGGGCGAGTTGCAGGCTGAGGACGCTAAGTATTTAGCTATTGAGATCATTCGCGTGGATTGGGATGACCCGGCGTCCAAAACCATCATTAAGGCCAACAAAATTCCTCGCCGCTCAACTCTTGTGATCTTTTCGGGTCGCAAAGAATTAGGTCGTGTGGTCGCACAAACGAGCAAAGCCAAAATAAGGGATTTGCTTGAATTGGGCCTCTAGTTGTTTGACAGATGAAGCGTCGCATGAATAATCAAACGCTTAGGGAGAGTTTCATGCGGCGTTGGTCAATCTTTTTGGTTTTGTTGGTTGTTTTTGCGTTGGCAGGAATTGCCTATTTCTTTTCGCCAATCGGTGGGCCTAAACGAGATTTATCCTTGGCCGGCGATGTGACGCGTGGCCAATATGTGATCCGGTTGGGGGGCTGTGTTGCCTGTCACACAGACCTTGCCGCCGGAGGTGCCTATTTGGCGGGTGGGTTGCCGCTTAAGACGCCATTTGGTGACTTTGTTCCGCCCAATATAACCTCAGACAAACAAGCGGGCATTGGTGCTTGGACATTGGCTGAGTTCTCTGGTGCTATGAGCAAGGGCGTAGGTCCTGGTGGCAAGCACCTCTATCCCTCATTTCCTTTTGATAGCTACACCAAAATGTCTGACCAGGACATTGTTGATTTATATGCTGCCCTGATGGCGACGGATCCCATTGGCGTGAGAGCTGCAGATCATCAAATTGGTTTCCCGTTCAACATTCGTTTAGCGATGCAGGGTTGGAAGAGACTCTTCTTTACGCCAGTGCGGTTTGCGCCTGATGCTACGCGCTCTGAACGGTGGAACCGGGGTGCATATCTTGCCAATGGCCCTGCCCATTGTGGTGCCTGCCATACGCCGCGTAACGCATTTGGTGCAGCGCAAACCGATCAAAGATTTGCGGGCACACCTACTGGCACAAAGCCGTTCTTTCCCGCGATTGACCCAGAAACGCTTAGAGCCCGTGGATATGATGAAGCAGGTCTAATTGATGCGTTGACGGGCGGGTTTGATCCAGATTTTGACACGTTGGGCGGCGCCATGGGGGAGGTAATCAACGACAGCTTGCTCCATTGGTCGCCGCAGGATTTGGCGGCACTTAGTGCGTATTTGTTGGACACAGACTAAAACGGTTTTGGTGCTAGGGGTTGAGTTTACCGCTCATTGTCTGCATTAGTTTTCAAAAGTTAGATTTGATAGGCGGAATGATAAATGGAAAGTTTTCTTTCAATTGAGAACTGGATTACCCTTTTAATGCTATTTGGGTTGTTGGCCGTTCTGGGCTTTGACAACCTCTTGTATATCTCGCTTGAATCTCAGCGGGTGGAAAAGGACAAGCAACAGTATGTGCGCCGCATGGGTATTGGCCTGGCGGTTATATTCCGTCTGGTCCTTTTGTTCGCGCTTATTCAGCTTATTGAGTTTTTCCAGGACCCATTCCTCAAACTACAGTGGACCGGTTTTATTGAAACTGAGATGAACGTGCATGCCTTTATCGTTCTCGTGGGGGGTGGATTTATCATCTACACAGCGATCCAAGAGATTTTCCACATGATCTCGGTGCATGATATTCACGACCAGAATGAAGACAAGCGTAAACGCTCCGTCGGTGTCACCATATTTTGGTTGGTGGCAATGAACCTAGTATTCTCGTTTGATAGTGTGTTGTCCTCAATTGCCCTAACCGACGAGTTCTGGGTGATGGCTGTGGCCATCGTCTTGTCGGGCATCATGATGATTGTGTTGAGCGACTATGTTTCGGACTTCTTGCAGCGCAACCGGATGTATCAAGTGCTTGGATTGTTCATCCTCTTGTTGGTCGGCATTTTGTTGCTCAGCGAAGGCGGGCATTTGGCGCACCTAAAACTGTTCGGTCATGAAATTCTGCCGATGGCAAAATCAACCTTCTACTTCGTTCTCTTCGTGATGGTTGCGGTAGATGTTGTGCAAAGCCGCTACCAGAAGAAATTGATGCTGGAGCGCGAGCAGCGCGAAAAACTCATCCGCAAAGTCATGAAAGACAATGAAGGCGCGGCTGACAACCACGCCTAGAATTGCAGATCGAGCTTAAGCCGATGCGCGAATTTTTAGCGCGTCGGTTAGGGTCATTGTGGTGTGATCCTTAAACGCGGGATCTTTTTCTGGGAAGTCGGTGCGGAAATGTCCGCCCCGGCTTTCTGTGCGTTTAAGGGCTGCTGCTGCCACCAATGTGGCAGAAGTGGTCATATTGAGATATGATCTTGTAACGTCTTTTGCGGTCTCTTCCAGCACCTGAATTTTACGCAATGCGAGGCGCAGGCCTTCTTCGTTACGTTCCACGCCCACAAGATTGGTCATGATGTGCCGAAGTTCCTGCACAGCTTCAAGGTTGCGCAAAACACGCTCTGCTTCTTCGCCTTCAGCTTCGTTCCACTCTATCCCTAGATAGGGGGGCAGGCTTTTGTTGACCGGCTCAAGCCCAGAAATATCCTCTGCGATCCGCGCGCCAAAAACCACGGCCTCGAGCAAAGAATTCGACGCGAGGCGGTTTGCCCCGTGCAGGCCGGTGCAAGAGGCTTCACCGCAGACCCAGAGCCCGGCCAGCGATGATCTTCCGCGATCATCAACTTTTACGCCCCCCATGTGGAAATGGGCAGCGGGGGTCACGGGGATCATATCGGCGACAGGGTCAATACCTGCCTCTTTGCAATAATTGGCGACAGTTGGGAACGCGGTTAGAATGCGTTCGCCCAACACTTTTCGGGTGTCCAGAAAGACTTTGCGTCCTGCTTGGATTTGGCGGAAATTGGCACGGGCTACCACGTCCCGTGGGGCAAGTTCAGCGTCCTCATGCACATCAAGCATAAAGCGCTCGCCTAGGTCGTTGATTAATGTCGCGCCTTCGCCGCGCAAAGCTTCAGTGGCGAGAGGAGCTGGGTCTTGACCCACATCCATGGCAGTTGGGTGAAATTGCACGAACTCGCTGTCAGCAATCAAGGCGCCGGCACGTGCGGCCATGCCCATGGCGTGACCACGCACGCCAGGTGGGTTTGTTGTCACCGCATACAAGCCACCAAGGCCGCCAGCGGCCAAAACTGTAGCGCGGGCCCGGATCAGCACCGGTTCGGCGTATCGATCGCCCAATTTACGGGCATAAACGCCGATCACGCGCCCGTCGGCACGTGCTAGATCCACCGCTGTAATGCCCTCAACAATGCGAATGGACGGGGTATTGCGCACTTCCTCAATCAGCGCGGCCATGATCTCGCGACCAGCCCTGTCGCCCGATACGCGCACCACCCGGTTTACAGAGTGTGCGGCTTCTTTAGAAAGAACAAAACTGCCATCTTCCGCACGATCAAATGGGGTGCCCCATTTAGCCAAATCGGCAATGCGTTCCGCGGCTTCTGCCGCTACGGATTGGGCGACCTCAAAATCAACTATGCCCGCGCCTGCAATGTCGGTGTCGCGGGCGTGGGCTTCGGCGCTATCGCCTTTGCCAACGGCTGCAGCAACGCCCCCTTGGGCCCAAGTGGAGGAGGCGCCCGTACCCAAAGGCTTGGGGGATAAAACGGTAACGGGGCGAGGCGCCAGTTTGAGCGCGCAGAACAACCCTGCAAGTCCGGCGCCAACGATCAGCGCACCTTCAGCATTTAACACATTGTCATAAATGGTCATTGGCAGTTCTCATGAATTGAAATGGGAAAAGTCGCAAGCCGAATGCTTGGATGCTTGATTGCAGATTCGTTTTGTTGGCGGGTACGTTACATAGAAGCCCGATTGAAGGGAAGGGCGCGTGCGGTCGCATATGCTTGTGCAT
>NZ_CAKZPW010000286.1:0-8032 GCF_937139385.1 uncultured Maritalea sp.
GTTTGCCATTCCACATCAAATTCAGCACCAAAAACTGGGCGCTTTGTTGGGATTATGTGAAACGGCCAATTGTCGTCGGCAAGTGCTTTTGAACTATTTTGATGACGATTGCTCACCTTGCAACTATTGCGATAATTGCGAAGAACCTCCCGAAACCTTTGACGCGTCAATTCCAGCGCAAAAGGCAATTTCTTGCGTCTATCGCACCGGCGAAATGTTTGGAGTTTCATATTTGATCGATGTATTGCGTGGCGAAAGCAACGATCGTATTGCCAATTTTCGACATGATCAGATTTCAACCTATGGAATAGGCACTGACCTCTCCAAACCCGAATGGCAAAATATCTATCGCCAACTTGTTGCCAGCAACCTTCTTGCGCCCACTCCTGAAGGACATGGCGGGTTACAGATCACCGACAACGGGCGCATATTCCTCAAGGAAAAACCAAATCTTCCAATGCGGCATCATCAAAAGACCCTTACGACTGAGCGGTTAAAGCAAAGCATCGGCAAACGACCTGCCTCTCTGGCATCGCCAACTGATCAAGCGCTTTATGAAAACCTTAAGAGCACGCGTGGCGAAATGGCAAAAACGCAAAAAGTGCCGGCCTACTTGATTTTTCACGATAAAACGCTGATTGAACTGGCCGTACAAAAGCCATCTTCGCTAGAGGCCATGTTGAATATCAACGGTATCGGCGAAACAAAATTGGAACGATACGGCAAACCCCTGCTCGACGTCATAATGCGACATGATCAAAGCGCATAGCACCAGTTGAAAAATTACATTAGCATGTCCAACTCATGGTGATATAATTATCTAATTGGGGCTTAACTTGTCGTGTGCTATACTTGAGTAAAGATGGCCCGCGATTTTGCTTAAGTATGGAGTAGCAACCGCAGTGCATATATACGGTTCAAAACTGGTCAGAATCTCGTTTCTCGTCGCAATTAGCTTTTGCGCGACTGCGCCTGCGCGAGCATTTGACCTTTTTGGACTATTTAAAAAGCAAGAAGCTGTGACCGCGTCCAATGCTGCTGACGTGGTAAATCCGGTCAATTATTCGGCCAGCATCCAATCCGGCGATGCCGTTCTAGATGAATTATTGACGCCTAATTCGGTCCTGATTAAGGAGCAAACAACACCTGCTTCGGGCACAACGGGTTTGGTTACAAGGGCTCGAATTGACCAAAAACGACTTCTTGGTGCGCTTTACAGTGAAGCTTATTACGGGGGCACTGTTGATATCGAGGTCAACGGGCAAAACATCGATAATATTTCGCTTGATACCGACCTATCAGGAAAATTTGTAAACGTCGCAATCAAGGTTTCAGCTGGCCCGAGCTTCACGTTTGGCCGCCCATTCGCTCAGTCGAATGCAGGTGCAATTGACCTTGCTGAATTCGGCATTGTTGAGGGCGCCACGGCCAAATCGTCTCTGATCCTAAGCGCTGAGGCCAAACTGATCAAAAAGTGGAAGTCTGAAGGCTATCCCTTTGTGCGCATTAGTGACCGTACAATCGAGGCTGATCACACCACCAACAAGCTCGATGTGTCCATACAACTCGAAACTGGCAATAAGGCAGCGTTTGGCGCTATCACCGTTGTTGGCAACACCGATGTAAACGCGTCTTTTATTGCTGAGCAAGCTGACATTTTGGTTGGCCAGCCATACAGTCCTAATCTGGTTTCGCGCGCAACCCGCCGTCTGCAAGAAGTTGGCGTTTTTGACAGTGTGGTGGTCAGCACTGCAGAACAACCATCCGCTGATGGCAGCGTCGAAGTCAATATCGAGGTGAGCGAACGCAAGCCGCGCACAATAGGCATTGGTCTTACTGCTGGCAATTTTGAAGGATTTGGCGTTGAGGGTTTTTGGAAACATCGCAACCTATTTGGCAATGCCGAAAGCTTGCGCGCTGAAGCATCTATTGGACGTATTGGGCAAGGTGGAATTAGCGACTTAGATGCGCATACGGGTCTTGTGTTTGTGAAGCCAAACGCCATCGGTCCGGCGACAAGCTTTGAAGCCAAAACATCATTCGACATTATCAACTCAAATGCGTTTTCTAAGCAATCAGGCAAATTGGAAGTTAGCCTTTCAAACGACCTGCGAGATGACTTAACGGTAAAGGGTGGCATAGCAACTGAGTATGCGGTTGTTGACAACGGCATCACCACCACCAACACCTCCTTCTTGTATGCGCCATTTGCTCTGACCTACGACACACGCGACAGCACATTGGACCCGACCAACGGCTGGTATGCCTCTTTGTTGGCGGAGCCCACCTTTGCTTACCCCTCACATGCGACGTTTGTAAAAACGTCCTTTAATGCAAGCACTTACTATACTGTTGATCCAGACAATCGCTTGGTTTTGGCAGGACGTGTTGGCGCTGGCACAATATTTGGCACCGATATTTCAAACGTGCCTACTGATCGACGGTTTTTCTCTGGCGGTAGTGGGTCCATTCGCGGTTACGGATTTCAAATGGCGGGTCCGCTGACCGCTGGCGGCAAACCACAGGGTGGCCTCTCGTTCATGGAGGCGTCTGTGGAAGCGCGCTATAAGGTGACCGATGATATCGGCGTTGTGGCCTTTGTCGACACTGGCGGTGCATTTACTTCCAATATGCCCGGCCAAGGCGGGTCTATTTACACCGGCTACGGCCTAGGTGTGCGCTATCTCACACCCATTGGCCCTATTCGAGCAGACATTGCGTTTCCTCTAAATAAAATCCCAGGGCAACCACAATATGGCTTATATTTGGGTATAGGTCAGGCATTCTGATTCAATTGCGGTACGACGGAATAGCCCATAAATGCAAAGATCTCTGTCAATGATAAAGCGTTTCGCTTTGTTTCTTGTTGCGCTCATTTTGTTGGGCAGCGCAATTGTGTTCGCATTGCTGGGGACCAGTGGTGGACGGAACATTACGGCTGGCTTGATTGGCAGCATCGCCAGTTCGAATGACCTCAAAGTCGAAATAATTGGGCTCAACTCAGTTTTAGGCAACAGGATTGAAATCGAGCAACTCGCAATAGCAGATCGTGACGGCGTTTGGGCGACAACTAACAGTCTGAAAGTTGATTACCGCCTTACTGATCTAATGTTTGGCAAGATCATCATTGACGACGCTCGGATTGAGACGGTCAGTATCGATCGCTTACCCCTATCGCCCCAAAATTCAGCCCCATCTAATCCGCTCGCTTGGCCAACACAGCTTTTGCCAGCGCCGTTTAAATCGTTGGACCTTTCAGGGTTTGCTATCAATAACATCGGTCTTGCAACAGCTGTAACGGGAAAACCGGCAACGCTTTCATTGAGTGGGCACGCGCAGGCAAACAACACTCCTCTGGGAACCAGTGGCACTCTCGCAATCCAACAAGTAGACAATGCAGAAAGCTCGGCCAATGGTTCAGTTTTAGCAACTTGGAATGTGGATCCAGCCAAACAAGCCGCAGACATTTCGTTGGAAGTTGCGGAAGATCGCGACGGCTTGATCGCCAATTTACTCAACATCCCAGATCGCCCCGCGATAAAGGCCACACTTGCGGGTAGTGGACCACTTTCTAACTGGTCGTCAAAACTTGCCGTTGCCTTCAATGACAGGCCCGTTGTTTCGGGCGAAGCTATAGTAGCGCTGACAAGCGAACGCCAATCCATCGATGCCACATTGAGCGGTCAACTGGCGCCGCTTCTGCCCAAATCAATATTGCCACTTGTTGCGGGCAACACAGATATCAGGTTGAACGCGAGCAGAGACGCCACAGGCAACATCCAGATTGATGCTGCAACGCTTAAGTCGGCGTTGGCGCAAGTGCAGTCGCGTGGGGTATACAGCCCTACTCAAAATCGTGTCGACATGACGGCGAATATAGAAATTGGGAATGAGGGCGAAATCGTTTCGTTCGAGCGGCAACCCGGCGTCATCACGCAACTGGGTCGGGTCAATTTCACATCCAAAATCAATGGGACCGTCAATGATGCCACATTGAGCCTTAGCGGTGAAATGGCGTCCTTTGAGGAAGGGCAAACAAGGCTTGCTGATGCCCGCTTGGACGCGACCAGCGAACATCTGGATCTTGCCAATATGCGCGGCGGCGCTGTTCTGAACCTTTACGTTGCCGAACTGGCAACAGGAACGGAACCAGCTGATCAACTTGTCGCGGGTGGCCTTACCATCGCAAGTGAGGTCAAGCTTGCCAAACAAGTTATCGACATTACAAGTTTGAGTATAAAGAGCGCTGCACTTTCAAGCCTCACAATTGGGCGGCACGACCTTGCTGCGGGCAACACTCAGCTTGCGAGTAAAACCAGCATCACTGGGCAAAAAGGCTCAATTGTTGGTCAGTTATTCGGCGACCAAACAGGCATAATTGAAGCAGAAATCGGTATTTCGAGTGACGGCCAAATTGATGCAAAGTCCATCAGCGTTAAAAGCGCAAACCTGAACGCTAGCGGCTCTGGAACGTTGAATGCAACCGATCTTAAGTTTGATGGCAACCTGGTTCTTGCAAATCTTGCCAATTTCAACCCCGAGCTAGCTGGCGCACTTGAACTTACTGCCGCCGCGAGCGGGTCAACAAGTTCCCCCAGCATAAACTTAGAGCTTTTGGGGGATAAATTGGCTGTTGCAGGGCGACCAATTGACGGGCTTAGCGGCACGATCAGTGGGTCGTTGCAAGACGCAATCGCCGTTCAACTCGATGCGGTTTATGAAGATGCACCGATCACGGCATCTGCAAACATTGTTTCGCCTAGTGATGGCCCGCGCAAGATTGACGCACTCAAGATCGTTGTCCCCGGCGGCGAGATCTCGGGCGCAGTTACCGTTGGCAACAATGGGCTCATGGCGGGTTTTGCGGACTTGCGTTTCTCTGATTTCGCCAAATTGGCACCGCTGATCTTGCAGACTGGATTAGACGGCTCTGCAAATGGACGCGTTGAACTGTTCGTTGAAAATGGCGCACAAGGTGTTGTTGCAAACATAAGCACGCCCGCTCTGAACTACGACGACGCAAAACTGACGAACTTGGAATTGCGAGCATCAGCAAGCGATCTTTTTGGCAACATGGCGCCAAAGGTCAACGTTCAAATCGGTGCCTTGTCCGTCGCAGGTGAAACACTCAACAATACAGCGATCGACGTTTCAAGCAACTTGGGTGTGTGGCCGATAACGCTCACTTCTGAGTTGAGTGGAAAGCCTTTATCTGTTTCTGCTGTGGTTGACCCGCGAGATGAAAAACTCGCGCTGAACGTGGAACAGCTCGATCTTAATTACCGCTCGATACCCATTTCATTGTCCAAACCTATTGTTGCAATGCTTGATGGCGGAGTGACCACTCTTAGCGCACCGAGCATAAATCTGTCGGGTGGCCAAATGGCGATTTCCGGCAAGGTTTCCGATCAGTTTGATGTGGATGTGCAAGTTAGCAACCTTTCCATGTCCGCGATTGAGGGTATCGCCAAAACTGGCTTTGCGCCGATCGGAACGATTGATGCAAGTGCAAAGGTAAGTGGACCAATTGCTGCCCCAAACGTTGCATATCGTTTTGAGGGGCGAAACCTTTCTGGTGCGCCAATTCGGGAAGCTGGCTTGGCGTCACTAAACGTGAATGGCTCGGGCAATTTAAAAAACAACCAACTAAGCACCAGCCTAGCTGTTTCAGGCGGTGGGCTTGATATTGCAGTTTCCGGCACGACAGACCTAAAGGCGCAGTCTTTAGACTTTGCGGTAAAAGGCGTCGCTCCCTTCGCTTATGCCGCACGCCCCCTCACCCAATCTGGTGTTGTGTTGAGCGGTTCGGTAAATATCGATGCAACGGCAACAGGTTCATTTGCAAAACCAAATGTTCAGGGTCAAATCAGCACGAGTGGTGCGCGTTTCACAGAAATCGCTTCGCGCATTCGCGTAACAGATCTATCCGGCACATTGTTGTTTAACGGGGATAGTGCCAATCTGTCTCAACTCACCGGTCGCTTGGGAAAGAACGGCAAACTTACTGCCAGCGGCAATGTTTCCTTGCGCCCTACTGACAAATTATTGTCGGAGCTTTCGCTTAGCGTTCGAAATGCTGAGTATGATGATGGCAGCATAATTTCGACGATTTTTGATGCGGACTTGTCACTAAACGGTCGCTTGGCAGAAACAGGCAGCATTACGGGAACGATCAGCGTTGATCGGACGGACATCACAATACCTGAAAGCTTGCCAAATGTGATTTCACCCGTGGCAGTAACGCACAAAAATGCAAGTGCAGCGATAAATGAGCAATCAAGAGCGCTCAACCCAACGAATACTGGTGGCGCAGGTCCATCGATGTCGTTGAATATTTTGGTGAATGCCCCCAACAGGATTTTTGTGCGCGGCAGAGGACTGGATGCAGAATTGGGTGGCAATCTTAAAATTGAAGGCACGGCAGCCGCCCCCATTGCAAAGGGTGCGATCAGCATGAGCCGAGGGCGCATGGATATTTTGACCAAACGATTTGACTTTGACACGGGGCGTTTGGTGTTTGCTGGCCCATTGGACCCAACGTTAGATTTTGTGGCAAGCACCCGCGATGGTGGCAGCACCTATTCAATATTTGTGCGCGGTCCTGCATCAGCACCAGAGTTCTCTTTTGGGTCATCTCCGAGTTTGCCCCAAGACCAGATTGTCGCCAAACTGTTCTTTGGCCGTTCCCTGTCCGACCTTTCGGCGCTGCAACTCGTGCAACTCGCCAACGCAATTGGCACTTTAAATGGCTCTAACTCCGGCCCTGGACTTCTTGACCGGCTGCGCGCAGCTTCTGGCCTTGATGATGTGGATATCAAAACCAATGAGAAGGGTGAAACAACAGTTGGCGTTGGCGCCTATTTAAATGATCGCACCTACATCAATGTTGAAAAAGGCGCTGGCGCAGGGTCTGGCAAAGTCACAATCGACTTAAATATCACCGACAATATAACGGCGCGGGGCGAAACCACAGAAGACGGCAAAACCAAAGCCGGTGTTTTCTTCGAGCAAGACTATTAGGCGCGCATCCGTTCTCGCTAAAGAACACTGACCCATGCTGCAGTGGCCACGAAGAGCACCACTTTGACAGACGCCAAATGATCGCGATGCAAATAGTGCAACGTGCTTGAGGTGGCATTGGCCACACGTTTCACATCCGAATGGATGTGAATACTGTAGGTGCCCGAAGGGTCAATTTCAACGTTCGCACCCAAATACAAAGTTGTATCTGTGCCTGAACCAAAATTGACGATTTTCTTCAGCCGTGCGCCATCTGGGCTATAGGTGTAAGTCACCGTGCCGGAATAGTTAACAACCGAGATCGGACGGTTTTCGCCATCATAGGTGATGGTGCGAAGCTCGGCGATTTCATCGCTCTTGACGGTCTATTTGCTGTTCGCACCATAGGTGTATGTGCAACGCCGCAGACTGAACCGCGTGCTGTTGCACAGAACCCCAATATTGGCCCGAATAGCTGTAAGTGTCCACCAATCACTAGGGCAACGTATCAAAGATGTTCGACGCTAACCCGAGCCTCGCTCACTTGTTGCTTTCGCCCAAGCTTCTTCGAAGTCTCTTTCGGAAATAAACTCGGTTGAATACTCGCCAGGTACGCCCACAACTTCATCCACCGGAAATTTTCCTTCAGGCAACATCGCCAGTTGACCTACAATGGGTTTTTCTCGACTAGTTGCCACTATGTCACCGGACTTTAACACGTCAACATGTCTGACTGCGCGCAAATCATCGCCAATTTCTGTATATTGCTCTTCCGTCGTCTGGGAAAACTCACCGAAGTACACGATCTTAACAAAAAACATTTTTACCTCTCGTTCTCGCCTGTTCCGATTATTCGACCTTTAATATCTAAAGGTTTGTCGCCTGGAATAACGTAGACATGCTTTCGTCCCTGCCGAACAACTAAACCAGAAACATCAATCGCCACGTAGTTTTTGAATTTTTTACCATGGAACGGCAATGTCACGAATGTTTTTGATAGTTGATTATTTGACTTTGTACCTGGCACGATGTC
>NZ_CAKZPW010000287.1:0-18522 GCF_937139385.1 uncultured Maritalea sp.
GCTCATGTGGTTAATGAGCAGCTTAATAAATATATGACGTATACAATCGGCGATTAACCAACAGACCCTTCAAGACTGACTTCCAATAGTTTGGTCGCTTCTACTGCAAACTCCATTGGTAGCTCTTTAAAGACTTCTTTACAGAACCCGTTTACGATCATTGAAACGGCTCGTTCAGGGTCCATGCCGCGCTGCTGGCATAAAAACATTTGGTCATCGCTCACTTTTGACGTGGTAGCTTCGTGTTCGATGATGGCGCTTTTGTTTTTGCTCTCAATGTACGGGAACGTATGCGCCCCACATTTATCACCAATCAACAAAGAGTCACACTGGGTGTAGTTTCGAGCGTTATCTGCGTTAGGGCCAAATTTAACCAGTCCGCGATAGCTGCTATCACTTTTACCGGCTGAAATACCTTTAGAGATGATCGTGCTTTTGGTGTTTTTGCCTAGGTGAATCATCTTGGTGCCGGTATCGGCTTGCTGGAAGTTGTTGGTCAAGGCGACTGAGTAGAATTCGCCTACACTGTTTTCACCGCGCAAAATGCAACTTGGATATTTCCACGTAATCGCCGAACCCGTCTCAACTTGTGTCCATGAAACCTTAGAGTTCTTACCAATGCAGGTGGCTCGTTTGGTCACGAAGTTATAGATGCCGCCTTTACCTTCGTCATCACCCGGGTACCAGTTCTGAACCGTTGAATACTTGATTTCTGAGTCATCTAGTAATACTAATTCAACCACCGCAGCGTGTAACTGATTTTCATCACGCATAGGTGCAGTACAGCCTTCTAAATAAGAAACAGTACTTCCTTCTTCAGCAATGATTAGCGTTCTTTCGAATTGACCTGTATTTGCCGCATTGATACGGAAATAAGTTGACAATTCCATTGGGCAACGCACCCCTTTTGGAATGTAAACAAATGAACCATCAGAAAACACAGCCGCGTTCAATGTTGCATAATAATTGTCCGTCACCGGCACAACAGATCCAAGATACTGTTTTACCAGCTCCGGATATTCTTTTAACGCCTCAGAAATTGAACAAAAAATCACGCCGTGCTTTTTCAATTCCTCGCGGAACGTGGTCACAACAGAAACACTGTCAAACACCGCATCAATCGCAATCTTTGCGCCTTCAACACCTGCCAAAACAGCTTGTTCCTGCAACGGAATGCCAAGCTTCTTGTATGTTTCAAGCAACTCAGGATC
Source organism: uncultured Maritalea sp. (assembly GCF_937139385.1). NCBI lineage: Bacteria > Pseudomonadati > Pseudomonadota > Alphaproteobacteria > Hyphomicrobiales > Devosiaceae > Maritalea > uncultured Maritalea sp. Next base: position 1,212 of record NZ_CAKZPW010000287.1, read on the forward strand.
AACTTCATCTAGGCTTTTGGGCCCAGGTGTCGATTTTGGAGCAGCATAATAATATAGGTCTTGGAAGTCGATTTCAGGATAATTCACCCGCGCCCACTTTGGCTCTTCCATCTGCAACCAACGGCGATAGGCATCAAGACGCCACTCAAGCATCCATTCCGGCTCACCCTTTTTGGCAGAAATGAAGCGCACAATGTCTTCACTTAAGCCTTTTGGCGCCATATCCATTTCGATATCGGTTTTGAACCCATATTTATATTTGTCGACTTCGATCTCTTTAACGTGATCAATCGTCTCTTGAACCGCTACCATTCTTTAAGCTCCTTAACGCTTTCCAACCCTACTACGCAGCAGCGCCGCGAGTTGATTGGTGACGCGCAACAATTTTCTTTGTCACGGTCAAAAATCTCTCAATATCATCCCCTGTGGAGTTCCACCCCACGCTCAGCCGCAGCGCACAATCCGCAAGCGCGTCATCAACGCCCATTGCAGACAAAACATGCGACCGAGAAACTTTACCCGACGAACAAGCAGAGCCCGCCGATAGTGCCACATTTTCAAGGTCATAGTTGATCAAGCTAATGTTATTTTTCAATCCTGGAACAGCAAAACACATGGCGGTGCCTGTGCGCTCCACGTCAATGCCAAAGATGGTGGCATTGGGTGCAATTTTCAACAGCCCTTCCTGGGCCAATTCGATCAATTTTGCGGCACGAACCGCATCAAATCGCGTTTTCGCATCTTCGGCTGCAACGCCAAATCCGGCAATCAACGCAGCGCTTTCAGTGCCGCCACGACGGCCCTGCTCCTGCCCACCACCCGGGATCAGTTTCGCATTGTCCATTGCAGGTTTCACAACCAACGCACCAACGCCAACCGGTCCGCCAATTTTGTGGCCAGAAATCGCCATTGCATCAACTCGTGACGGGTCAAAGAAAAACTGGGTTTTGCCAAATCCCTGTGCTGCATCCAAAATCAGCAAATGACCAGTTTCAGCCAAAAGGTGTTCAATATCCGCAATCGGTTGAACAACCGCTGTTTCATTGTTCACTTGCTGCACAACAATCATTAGACGCTCATCAGCGTCGTTGGCCGCACTGATGTCAGCTGCTAACTCCTCAAGGTCATAAAGGCCGTTCGCCAACATCGGGATCGTTTTAGCCGCTTTGCCCGTCGCTTCAACGGCACGCACAACAGCCATATGTTCACCCGCGCCATAAACAATGCGCGCAACATTGCCACTTTGTGCACCACCAACAATGGCTTGTGTTAGAGCCTCAGTTGCGGACCCTGTAAACACCACGCGCGAACGAATGGTGCCTGCGGCAAGCGCCAATTTGTCTCTCGCCGTCTCAATAGCTGCCCGCAATTTGCGGCCATTTGCATGTACAGAAGACGGATTTCCAACAATTTCGAGCATATCAATCATCGCGTCGCGCGCTGCAGGCAGCAGCGGCGCAGAGGCATGATGATCAAGATATGTGACAAGTTTGGTCATTTTATCGAAATTCATTCACTCATTTGGCTAAATAATCCAATCAGTTCTTGAAATTTCGTCCCCTAAATAGGTAAAAGGATCGCTCAAGTCGGACTAATTGGACCAAAAACTAGTTTTGAATAATTCTAAACTGGTATTTTGCCCTCACGTTTTAGGAAGCACGCAACCATTCGTCAACCTTTTTCCCTACAACCCACACCCAACTTTTGTGTGAGTTAGTTGCAAAAAGTCAAAGACAAGAATTAAGCGCGAAAGAAGGTCGAGTTTATGCCTGAAGTTTTTTTCAATGGCCCATCCGGTCGCCTAGAAGGTCGTTACCAACCCTCTAAGGAGCCAAACGCGCCTGTCGCCATTCTGTTGCACCCGCACCCAGAATTCGGCGGAAACATGAATAACCAGATCATCTACAACTTGTTTTACATGTTTGTGAATCGTGGTTTCTCCGTATTGCGCTTCAACTCACGTGGTGTGGGTCGCTCGCAAGGTGCGTTCGATCATGGCTTGGGCGAACTATCAGATGCAGCCGCCGCTTTGGATTGGCTGCAAACGCTGAATAAAGAAAGCCCCGGCGTTTGGATCGCTGGCTTTTCATTTGGTGCCTGGATTGGCATGCAATTGCTTATGCGCCGACCAGAGGTTGAAGGCTTCATTTCGGTTGCTCCGCCTGAAAACCTATACGACTTTTCGTTCCTTGCGCCTTGCCCCTCTTCCGGCCTGATCATTCACGGTGAAAACGACCGGGTTGCACCACCTGAATCAGTTCAAAAACTGGTGGACAAGTTGCAGATGCAAAAAGGCATCACCATCGAACAACAAATCGTGGAAGGTGCGAACCACTTCTTCCAGGACAAAATTGATGTTCTGACGGAACAGTGTTCCGAATACCTTGATCGCCGACGCGCAGATATCGCTTCTGGCGGCGGTCGTTAGTTTAGTAAATCTAAGGATACCAATATGACCTACAAATCCGAATTCTTGAGCACTCTTGAGAGCCGTGGATTTTTGTATCAACTTTCAGATGCAGAAGCCTTGGACAAGAAACTGTGTGAAGGTCCGGTAACAGGTTATATCGGGTTTGACGCGACTGCCAAAAGCCTGCACGTGGGCAACCTCGTGCAGATCATGCTTTTGTATTGGCTGCAAAAAACCGGCAACAAGCCGCTTGTTCTAATGGGCGGCGGCACCTCAATGGTTGGCGACCCTTCTGGCAAAGAAGAGACACGCCAGATCATGACGCCCGAAATCATTGATGGCAACAAAGCCAGTATCCGCGAAATCTTTGACGGCTTGCTGGAGTTCGGCGATGGCGAAACTGATGCAACGATGCTCGACAACGCTGAGTGGTTGATGAAACTCAACTATGTCGAATTCCTGCGCGAAGTTGGCTCCAAGATCTCTGTCAACCAAATGCTGGCCCGTGATTCTGTGAAGCAACGTCTTGAGCGCGAGCAATCGCTCACGTTCCTTGAATTCAACTACATGATCTTACAGGGTTATGATTTTGCAGAACTCAACCGTCGTTACGGTTGTACGTTGCAAATGGGTGGCTCAGACCAGTGGGGCAACATCATTTCCGGCGTTGATCTCGCGCGCAAGTTAAACGGTGCAGAGTGTTTTGCAGTAACAACACCATTGATCACCAAGTCTGATGGCTCAAAAATGGGCAAATCAGTTTCTGGTGCCGTGTGGCTGAAGCCAGACATGTTCTCCGTTTACGACTACTGGCAGTTCTGGCGCAACACAGGCGATGCGGACGTAACAAAATTTGCCCGTATGTTCACCACCATGCCGTTAGACGAGATTGCCCGTTTTGAAGGTCTTGAAGGTGGCGAACTGAACGAAGCCAAGAAAGTTTTGGCAACGGCTGCAACAGCCCTTATCCACGGCCAAGAAGCTGCAGACGCCGCGGCAGAAACCGCTCGCCAAACCTTCGAGCAAGGCGCCATCGATTTGTCTTTGCCAACTGTTGAAGTCACTACTGCCGATCTAAATGCGGGAATTGGCATTCTGGCGGCTGCCGTGTCGGCGGGCCTGGCGGGATCAAACGGTGAAGCTCGTCGCTTAATCAAATCGGGTGCACTCAAACTCAATGACAATAAAATTGATGATGAGCGCAGCACGGTTTCACAAAGCGATCTATTGCCTGAAGGCGTGGTCAAAATCTCAGCGGGCAAAAAACGTCACGTTTTGATTAAACCAGTCTAGGTTCCAAAGAGAACAAGCATATTGAAAGGCGGTACATTTGTGCCGCCTTTTTTAATTGCCTGTTTGCGCATCAACGGCTTCAAGCGCTTTCTTTGCTTCAGCATCGCCGCCTTTGGCCTTAAACTCAAATATCCGCCTAAACACGCCAGGCGCTAGAATAGAGGCTGGGTTGATCGAGAACTTGGGATTGTCCAAATCGCCACGAATGGCAAACGTCACCCCAATCAGCCCTTCCCCGTCACGTCCGCCAAGTAGCTTGCCGAACAGAGGTAGTTTTTGGAAAATATTGTTCAGCCCGAACAGTGGAATATAGGTTCCAACCAAATCATATTGACGTGTGTTGGTCAGGATATTTCCGCGCAATGTACCGCCTATGGTCCCACCATCCAGTGCACCATCACTGATCGTAATAACCCCATTGGCACCTTCAAACTTGGCCTCTCCGCGTTTGAAGTTCACCCGGTTCTCGCGCTGGATTAGCGCACGGCTGTCTTTGTGATTGCCCATAACTTGGGCCACACGATCTTCATCCACAATCGAAAACTCATTTAGCACAAACGCACCATCGACTTTCCAAGGCGTGTTCTGCAAATTCAGGACAAGACTGCCATCCCCGTTAAGCAACTGGGAATACATACCGATAAACCGTAGCAAGGTGCCAAGGTCATTGGACGCGGCTGACATCGAGCGGCCATTATTAAGCGGATTAGTCGCAATCGAAACGACCTTTGCGTTACCCAAAGACGCCTGCAAATCCACCCTGATGAAATCGGCACCTTTAAACCGCAGGTGCGCGTTCACCCCAAATGCAGTTGTCTTGTAAAAGCCCAATGCGCGATCAAGCTTTACCTTGATGTCTATAATCTGGTCTTTGGCGTTCGACGTCGCCTTGCCACTGGCTGTCTCGCCCAGCCCCAAGAAACGCTTCAACATCGGCTTGAGGTCCAATTGTTCCCCAATAACCTCCACAGCAAACCCCTCATCAATTGGCACCAAGGAAACACTAGCGCGGTCACCTTCATTGAGCACCAAATCAACAATATCAGCAGACAATAGCCCCTGCTTCATGTCGTATTTCAAAGACCCCGCAACACGCACTTTGCCAAACCGCATGTCCAAGGTTTGCGCATCCACCAGATCTCCATCCAGCAAGAGCGTTGCGTTCAATTGTCCGTTGGTGCCTTTTTTCTTATCAATACCCAACTCAGCAAATTTCACTCGCGCATCACTCAAATCCACGGCAAGTTGAATGGTTTCCCCAGAAGGTCGACCCACAATGCGAAGTGGTCCTTCGATGAACTGGCTTAAATCCAAGCCGAGCGATTTACGATCCGCCTCAGTCAACGTGGCACTTGCGGTGATAACAGGGTCCCCACCATCCGATGCCAACACCAAAATATCTGCCCCAAGACCATCAATATTGGCACGCCCGGCTATCCGATACCCGGATTGTGACGCCGTGAACTGGACCGCACCATCAGATACCACATGCCCCTCAATAGGAAATTTGGAGGTAAAATCTGCGACTGTGCCATTTAGCGTATAATCAAGCCCTTTAGGCTTTCCGCCTTCGTCTCGTGAAACGGTGGCAATCACTTGAACGTTTGCTTCACCCTCAAGGTCTTCGGGTCGATACTCGACGTCAAAATCCTTGAGGAGATTCAACGGCTCCTTATTCGCAATCGATACAAGAGTTGAAACTGAACCCTTCAGTTGACCTGAAATTTCAAAAAGCTGTTCTTTGGCACCACTATCTTTATTCAAATAGGCAGCGTTCTCAATAACAACTTCTCCGCTATCGTCACGCACCAAAGCCTTGTCAAAGCCCATCACCATATAGTGGTCTTTAACGCTGACATTTGTGGTGCCAACAATTTCAATCGTTGGAAAGCCCGGCAAGGGGATCAGTTCCACATTGTTGGCTGTGCCTTCAATCGACACCCCACCCGCTGGAATGCGCCTATCTTCTCCAGGCTTACCAACAGTGCCAACAGGAAAGTTGAAGCGCATTTTGGCTTCTTCAATCCGCCCACCAGAAACGTTCTGCACAAACCAAGCGCGGGCTTCTGTGGCCAAAAAGTATGGCCATATCCGCTTCAAATCGTCGGCCGATGCACCTTTACCGAACAGCGTAAGGTCAAATCCCAACCCTTTTTGCAACACATCGATACGCCCCTGACCATCCAACTCCATTTGGTCATCGCGAAACGAAATCTTGTCGATTCCCATTGCGCCATAAAGCGGTGCGGACCAACCAGACACTGTGATTTCGTCCAAAACATTGGACGGCGCATCCAAATCATTTGGCCGCAAATATGTATCGCGAAGTCGCATGGAATAGCCCAATGTTGGGCCGTAGTTATTGTCTAGCCCAAGCAAAAACTCGCCATCGACCAAACTTGACGACTGTCCAATTCGGATAGCAAAGGGCGCAAGCACATAACGCGCATCACGCGGAAACCATTCAATTTGCGCGGGCTTGCCTTCAACTTCAAAAAGGTCACCTTGGATTGACGCCTGAGTTTGCGAAATGTCGATGCCAAACGCGCCGTGTTCTACCCCGTCCACGCCATAATCGACATCAAAGGACATATTGGTGCCGCCCTTCAAAGCAATCAGACCATCTTGATCATCTAAAAACGGCAGTACCAACGCCAAATCGATATTCTCAAATTTGCCGCTGATGTGCCGAATTTGCGGCTCCGCTGTTTGCCACAGCATTTCACCAAAAGTCCGCCGACCGCCCGTGGAAAACTCAAGGTCCATTTGAACATCAGCGCCAAACGACTCCATTTTCACATCAACATCATCAAGTTGGCGGTAGAGTTGATAAATCCGATCAACAACTTCTAGGTTCGCGTTTTGAATCTCAAGCGTACGAAAAGATGCGTCTGCAGACTCTTGAGCAAACAGCGCAAAAACGCGCTCAAGAGATTCAACACTCTCAATTGCCCATGCATTGTCAGACTTGATTTGTGCACTGGTTTGCGCCCCTTCCTCCTCGGAAACAACGCCATCATTTGTCACCTTGATGCTTGGCGCAGTGTCACTTTCAGACTGCAGACGAATTATGGGCTCGCCAGCATCCGGATCATCAAATTCAACGCGCGCCAGCCGAACACCACTATAATCTTGCACCAATTGGATATTTGGTCGCTCAACAAGCAACTCAAGCGCTGGCTTTCTAGAAACAATGGAGGGCGTATACCAACTCAACTGGATCCGCTCTACATCAACTTGCGCGCCGCTGGGCAAATGCACCACGCCGACTTTGTCCAGCAATACGGTGGGCATCCAGCCATATTTTAGTTGAATGCCCGCCTTTTCAAATACCATCTGGTATTCGTCGTTTGGCACCTGCGCAGAAAACTGCCGTTTAATAATGTCGTCGATGAGAGGCAGACTGAACGGCGCGCTTATCACCCGAACCAGCAAAATAACAATCAGCAGCACCAACAGCACCGGCCATACGAATCGATGTCTTCTCCACATCGGTTTTCGTGCCGTTTGCTTTAGATTTTTCTGTGCTGAGTTCTTTGTCATTTAGCCCGTAACGTCGCCATTCCCCACTCCCTTGTTAGCCAATAGGTGCCATTGACCACAAGTGACATCTCTGGCTTGAAATATTGTCCGTTCTAAGGCACTGATTATATTATCGAATATTCCGCATCAATCGACCACGAAGGAGATCAACCCAATGAGTGAACTAGTGGTAGGCCAACCAGCACCCAAATTCGAACTCCCAACCGATTCGAATGGCACCTTCTCACTCGCCCAGCAGCTGGGCAAAAACGTTGTCATCTTCTTTTACCCAAAAGACGACACAAGCGGCTGCACAATCGAAAACGTAGATTTTACCGCTTTGGTTTCTAAGTTCGAGGCTGCAAATACCGTTCTCATTGGCATTTCCGCAGATAGCATCAAGCGTCACGAAAACTTCCGCAAAAAGCATGATCTTGAAGTCATACTTGGCTCAGACCCAGACAAAAAAGTTATCGAACAATTTGGCGTATGGGTGGAGAAGAAGATGTATGGCAAAACCCACTTCGGTATCGAACGCGCCACTTTTCTGGTGGATGAGCACGGCAACCTCGCCAAAATTTGGCGAAAAGTAAAAGCCAAGGGCCACGCCCAGGCCGTATTAGATGAGATTATTTCACGACAAGCATAATGCAGCCACATAATCTATTTGACGGCGCAGTTGCAATCGTTGCACAGCCCAACTTGAACCTCAAAACTGAATTGGCACTGCAGTTGGGCTCAGATTGGTTCCACCGCCGCTTGGGCAAGGGACGATTTGATGCAGCCAATTTACCCCTTATACCCGGCCGACCTGATAAGCCCATTTTGCTACATCCCACCAAGATGCCGAAACGCAACTTGAATACTGAAAAAGGCCGACAGGCACACATTCACGCCCTCGCCCACATCGAGTTGAGCGCCGTGGACCTGACTTGGGATTTGATCGCCCGCTCGTGTGGGACCAACCTGCCCAAGTCCTATTTCGATAATTGGGTACAAGTGGGCATGGAAGAGGCAAAGCACTTCCGCCTCCTTGATATGCGCCTAAAAGAAATTGGCATGCAATATGGCGATTTGGCCGCCCACGACGGCCTTTGGCAGTCCTGTGCACAAACCGCGCACAATCTACTGGCGCGCTTGGCAATCATCCCCTTGGTGCTAGAGGCGCGCGGGCTCGACATTACGCCGCCGATGATTGAGAAAACCAAGACTCATGGCGATTTTGCAACCGCAAAAATCCTGCAAACCATCTATAATGATGAAAAGCGTCACGTCGCTTTTGGCGCGAAATGGTTCCGCTACATGTGCGACCTTGAAGGCAAAAAGCCAGTCGATACTTTTCAAAGCTTAGTGCGCAATCATTTTCGAGGAGCGCTCAAACCACCGTTTAACGACAAGGCCCGAAGCGCAGCCGGCCTCACGCCTCAGTTTTATAAACCTCTTGCCCCAATCATCGGCTAAGCTTTCGCGCTTTATTAACTATAGTCATTCACAATCAAAACCAATGATTTGATCAGTTCAGTGAGTAGCTTGTGCGCAGTTTTTCAGCCACCGGCCAGAAGGCCGTCCCGAACCCCTATCTCGATTTTTTGTCGAGCGAAAAGTTTAAACACTTTTGGATATACACGCTGGTCGCCGTTCTATTTTCTAGCAACATCATGCTGGCAATTGCCCTTTACAAAAGTCCAAAAATTGCAGACGCCCTGTCTTCCAAGTCCGCTATCCAACTGGCGGCATATGAAAACAGAATAGCGCATTTGCGCACCGAACTCGATCGGTTGCAGTCTCGCCAATACGCAAAATCGGGCGACATCAACCTTCAATTACAAGAACTTGCCGCCCAACAAGAACTCCTGATCGAACAACATGATTACGTGAAGTCGCTGGCTGAAAAAGCAAAATCTTTAGGGCTGGACGTTAAGACCAAAAAAAGCGCTGCGCTGCGCACAAATGCGCTTCCTCTCATCACTGGCACAGATCAAGCTGACATTTCCAATGCAAGTGAGAGCATTCTTGAGATGCAAGAGGAAAGCCTTTCGGCACTAAATGCCATCGCCCAATCTGCTGACAGCAGTGCGGACATTATAACGAACGAACTAAAGCGCGCTGGCCTCACCATAAAAGCTCAACCAGCGACAGGTGGGCCCTATCTGTCGCCGCGCCCCGATATGGAATATACCGACCACGTTGATGCGGCGAACGCTGCAATCGGCGCGCTCACCAGATTTCAAAGCGCGAAGCAGGCAGTTCAATCAGCCCCCATCCATCGCCCGCTGGCAAAGAAATACAGGTTTAGCTCGCGTTTTGGCAATCGCCGCGATCCATTCACCGGCAAGTCTGCCTTTCACTCTGGGCTTGATTTTGCAGCCCCCAAAGGCACAAGCGTAAAAGCAGTTGGGTCAGGCAAAGTCACTTTTGCGGGCACTAAAGGCGGATACGGCAATGCAGTCGAGATCACGCACCCAAGTGGCCTAGTATCCCGCTATGCACATTTGTCGGTCATTCGCGTATCAAAGGGGCAAACAGTCACGGCCAATAGCACAATTGGTTTAGTCGGTTCTACTGGCCGCAGCACCGGCGCACATCTACATCTAGAAGTTCGTCAGAATGATAAACCAATAAACCCCGACCGTTTTTTAACAGCCGGGGCAAAACTCGCTAAGTTCTTGAACTAGAAATCACTAGTCTTCGTCGTCGTCTTTGCCAACGCGCAACGCCAGTGCTGCTTCCATGAAACGGTCCAAATCGCCGTCAAGCACGTCAGCAGGCTGTGTGCTTTCAACACCTGTGCGCAAGTCTTTGACCATTTGATAGGGCTGTAAAACATAAGAGCGAATCTGATGCCCCCAACCAATGTCAGACTTTTGCGCGCTTTCTGCGTTGGCCGCTTCTTCGCGCTTTTGCAATTCAGCTTCATAAAGCCGAGCACGCAGCATTTGCCAAGCCGTAGCCTTGTTCTTGTGCTGTGATCGATCGTTCTGGCATTGCACCACAATACCAGTCTCCAAGTGCGTAATCCGCACAGCACTGTCTGTGGTGTTCACATGCTGTCCACCAGCACCAGAGGCGCGGTATGTATCGATCCGAACTTCAGATTCGGCCACTTCAATCTCAATACTATCGTCAATAACTGGATAGACCCAGATTGAAGAGAAACTGGTGTGACGTCTTGCTTGAGAATCATATGGCGAAATCCGCACCAACCGGTGCACGCCGCTTTCAGTTTTCAGCCATCCGTATGAATTGATGCCTTTGATCAGCAAAGTCGCAGACTTAATGCCCGCCTCTTCCCCATCATGCATTTCCATCACTTCAACCTTGTGGCCACGCCGTTCCGCCCAGCGGGTATACATGCGCAAGAGCATATTGGCCCAATCCTGGCTTTCCGTACCGCCAGCACCAGCATGCACCTCGATATAACAATCATTGGCATCAGCTTCGCCAGATAGAAGGGTTTCCACCTGCTTGCGGTCTGTGATGGACTTGAGTTCAATCAGCGATTTTTCGGCTTCTGCAATAACCTCATCGTCGCCTTCCATCTCACCCAATTCAATGAGTTCAATATTGTCGCTAAGCGTTGCTTGCAGTTCAGCTAGAGCGTTGATCTGGCCCTCAAGGTAAGTGCGATCACGCATGACAGCTTGCGCTTTTTCCGTGTCGCTCCAAAGATCAGGGTCTTCGGCTTTTTGGTTTAATTCATCAAGGCGTGTCTGGGCCGTATCCCAGTCAAAGATGCCTCCTCAGCAGGCTCATCGCCTGCTCAATTTCATCCACTACGGATTGTATTTCTGCGCGCATAAGATCGTTTTAAAACTCACATTGGATTGAAGGTGTAGGTCTAACCAGTTTCGTTGGTTGGGGCAAGAACAGCCACAACCAACGTCATATAAATCCACTTGGTCAGAACAGGCCGCCGCGTCCCGCGTTGAAGTCTTGGCTGGTGCCACCTTCAAGTTCTTGGAACACTTCAGAATCAATGCCAATAACCGACGTAATCAAGTTCGGACCAGTTCCGGGTTTAAAGGCTTCAACAATCGCTCCTTCACCACCAGAAACTTTCACACCGGTTTTTGGGTCAATCCAATAAGGGGTCATGCCTGCCGGTATGTTGAATGGCGTCGGGGGCTTTCCAGCTAGTGCTTTTTCCATAAAGGAAACAAATATCGGCGCAGCCAATTCGCCGCCCGTTGCAGCACGTCCCATGTTTTTGGGCGTGTCATATCCAACATAAACACCAACGGCCATTTCAGGCGTAAAGCCAACAAACCACGCATCCTTGTAGTCGTTCGAAGTGCCTGTTTTTCCTGCAACAGGGCGCCCAAGTGCCCTTACCCGTGCGCCCGTACCGCGCTTGACAACACCTTCCATCATTGAAGTGATTTGATAGGCGGTCATTGGGTCAAGCACTTGCTCGCGCGTATCGATAACCAATGGCTCGGCTTGGTTTTGCCATCCATCAGCATTGCAGCCATCACATATCCGCTCGTCGTGTTTAAACACGGTTTTTCCGTAGCGGTCCTGCACACGGTCAATTAGCGTTGGATTAATCTTGCGTCCACCGTTTGCAATCGTTGCATAGGCAGCTGTCATGCGCATAACACTGGTTTCACCCGCGCCGAGCGCCATCGCCAAATAGGGCGGTAAATTATCGTGAATACCAAACAAGCGAGAATATTCAGACACAAGCGGCATACCAATATCTTGCGCCAATCGCACGGTCATCACGTTTCGAGACCGTTCAATCCCACGGCGCAATGTCTGCGGACCATAGAAATTTGTCGAATAGTTTTCTGGTTTATAAGTCGAACCATCAGCATTCTGGATTTCCAACGGCGCGTCCAACACCACTGACGCTGGCGTATAGCCATTATCAAGCGCTGCAGCATAAACAAATGGCTTAAACGACGAACCAGGTTGGCGCTGCGCTTGTGTGGCGCGGTTAAACTCGGAACTCGCAAAAGAAAAACCACCAACCAAAGCCAAAACACGCCCAGTCCTCGGATCCATGGCAACCAATCCGCCTTCAACCTCCGGTGGCTGGCGTAATTGATAGACACCTTCTTGTCCCTCAACGGCTTCTACATAAATGACATCGCCAATATTCAGCACTTGCGAAAGCGGCTTGCTGATCCATTTCTGCTCTTTGCCGGGCAATAGCCCCGTTTCTCTTTCCGGGTTTACATTGCCTTGGATATCTTTTCCCGGATAAAGGCCCACAACGGCCGCATTTTGTTCCAATTCGATTACCACACCCAAGCGCCACTCGGGCACATCAGCAAGCGGTTCAATCTTAGACAAATTGCCGCCCCAATCACCTTCCAACTCAATGGTAGCAACGGGTCCGCGATAGCCTTTCTTTTGATCGAAGTCGACCAAACCATCCATTAGTGCTTTGCGGGCGAAAGCCTGAAGCTTTGGCTCCATAGTGGTGCGTACAGACAAACCACCGCCATAAAGCTGATCGTCACCATAAATGCGCGAAAGCCGACGCCGCACCTCTTCAGCAAAATACTCGGCTGAAAAAATCTGAGAACCCGATGTGCGCGGAAAAACGTTCAATGGTTCTTTTTGCGCCTCTTGTGCTTGTTCTTGGGTGATGTAACCTTCTTCAGCCATCCGTTCGATAACATAATTACGTCGCGCAATCGCTGCTTCGGGATGACGAATTGGGTGATAATTCGCAGGCCCTTTTGGCAATGCTGCAATGTAAGCCGCTTCTGCAATGGTTAGTTCGTAAAGCGCTTTATCAAAATAGTTGAGCGCCGCAGCGGATATCCCATAAGAATTCAACCCCAAGAATATCTCATTGAGGTACAACTCCATGATCTTGTCTTTGGAAAAGGTTTGCTCAATACGAATGGCGAGCAACATTTCTTTGATCTTACGATCCCAGGTTTGATCAAGGGTCAGCAAAAAGTTCCGCGCGACCTGCTGGGTAATTGTTGACGCACCAACCAGCGGGCCAGTCGAGCCATCAAGTTTCTTTTGCACGTTGTCGCGTAACGCCCGCACAATGCCGTCAAACGCCAAACCGCCGTGCGTATAAAAGTCTTTGTCTTCAACAGAAATAAACGCCTGCACGACAAGCGGGGGAACGGTTTCGATGGGTTGGAACAACCGGCGCTCGCGCGCATATTCGCCCAGCAAGGTGCCGTCGGCAGCATGTACACGAGTGGTTACGGGCGGCTGATAGTCTTTAAGCACGGTGTAATCAGGTAGGTCCTGAGAAAGGTTCCATAAGAACACACCAACAGCACCAAGCGCCAGAAAACCGACGAAGACGCCAAAGCCAAACAACCAACCCAAAAATCTTAGCATATCGTCAAAAGTTCCTGATCAACTGAGCGCGCTTTGTTGGATGCGCACAGAGTTTTCGCTTCTTTGTCATTTCGCCCTTGCTGCCCATGCGATACTGCTACGATTTGACCAGATTGTGGCCAACAACACTTAACACAGACATTTGGGGGCGCTTTAATCATGGTTGAACGCTAACGTCAAAATATTTGGCGATACCTAAAGAGAGCGTATGGGCAACCTTTTGCTGCCATTCGGCCTGAGAAAGATTGTTCAAATCAGCCCGGTTTGACAAAAAGCCCAATTCAATAAGAACAGAGGGCACCTCTGGCGCCTGCAAAACAAAAAAGTCAGCCTGCCGCAAAGGATGAGGCCGCATAGGCACCCGCCCACTCAATTGACGCACCACCTGCTGCGCCGCCACATAGGACTGGCGGCGCGTTTCCCGCCGCATCAGGTCCACCAAAATGTCGACCACAGCGTTATCAACTTCAGGTGGGCTAAACCCTGCCACCAGATCGGCTTGGTTTTCATTCTCTGCCAACACTTTGTCCAAAACGTCAGTCGCGTTCTCGTCCCGCGTATAAACACTGCCGCCGCGCACCTCAGGCTGATCAAAGGAATCCGCGTGCAATGAAATGAATAGATTTGCTTGGTTGTCCCGCGCCAGCTGCACACGCTCGTTAAGGGTCAAAAAGGCATCGCCATCACGCGTCAACGCAACATCAAAACGATCAAGAGCAACCAGTTCGGCCTGCAATCGTTTAGCTACCTGCAGCACAATATTCTTTTCAAACTCACCATTTACACCTTCGGCCCCCATATCAATCCCACCGTGACCCGGATCAATGATAATTAAAGGCCTCGTGCCGCTGCCATTTGCAACCTTTGGCGTCACAGGCACAGTTTCTGGTTGTGGTTGTGCGGCTTCCGCCTGACGCTGCTGCTTGATCGCATCAACTGCCGCGTCAAACACTTCGCGCGTCCCCGGCTCCAACTCTATTACCAAACGCGCAGGTTGGTTGCCTTCGGCAGCCAACAAGTTGATATCGGCAATTTGAACTGGTTCGTTTAAAAAGATCACCGCGCGCGCCAACCCATCATCAATCATGCCAACGCTCATTTTTGACAAGAGCCCACTTCCTTCAACGGTTGTGGGTGCCAATTCGGCCAAACCATTCACGCTAAACTCGACAACAAGTCGGTCGGGCTCGTCTATTGGAAACGTGGAATACCCCACTTCAGCTGACAAATCGAAGACGATACGGCTACGTTCAGGCGCAGAAGCAATCCTGACATCCAGAATTTGTGATTCAGTCGCAGCAGTCTGCGCGAAGGCGCCCCAACACAACAAAACACTCAAGATGAATGCGGCGAAATATCTGCCTAAACCCCAATGCCGCATGGGCACCTCACTAATTCTGTTTCTCATCTCTATAAATGATTCTTTGAAATTCCACGTATCGTTGCAAGAAACTGATCCGGCAACAAAGTCCTTGTGCACAACAAAAGCGCCCAAATCCGGGCAATGGCCTGCGCACAAACCCATTTCACGAACATATTTGTTGCTAAAAACTCAATTCGAACGTAAACACTTAAAATGTGGACTGGTGCATTTTTGCCCAATGTTCGTGTCATTGCAGTAACTTCTACTAACATGGCCAACCATTGAAGCGTGTACCCAAAACCCTATATTCGGGCCAAAAGATGTGACGCTGGCACCCAGCTAGTCCACTGAAATGTAGAAGAATTCGGCCGAACGGCCAGCTCTTAATTGCGGACCTCCCTTCGTTATCGAGAGCATGAAGAAAGAAATTGTGATGAGGCATCTCAATCAAATTAGCGAACGCACGCAAAGCGCGCGACGGGCTAATATTGTGTGCCACACATTTTCCCCAAACAATCGCCCCGCCGCTAACTCCGGCTGTGGCTTACAAATGGAATACGCACCGAAGCGCACTGGCCGTCAGTCCCTACTAAGTGGATTGAAACGCAGAAGCGCACGGCGGCGTGGAGTAACTTTATATGGCACCAAGAAAAATGCTGGTGGATGCAATCCACTCAGAAGAAACACGAGTAGTAGTAACTAGCGGTTCTCGTATTGAAGAATTCGATTTTGAGAGCGCCGCACGGCGGCAATTGCGCGGGAACATTTACCTCGCAAAAGTAACACGGGTAGAGCCTTCGTTGCAGGCCGCATTTGTGGATTACGGTGGCAATCGTCACGGCTTCTTAGCATTCTCAGAAATTCACCCAGACTATTATCAAATCCCCCAAGCTGATCGCGATGCGCTTTTGGCTGAAGAGGAAGAAGACGAAGTTGTTGGCGCACAATCGGATGATCTGAGCAGTGCCGAACAACCAAGCATTCTAGATATTGAAGAGCCTGCCGAAGAGCCAACTGGCGATGAAGCATCACCTGCGCAAGCTACAAAGGTTGAAACACCAAGCGTTGCGAGCGACGAAGTTGAAACGCCAAAAGCTGATCTAGAAACTGCAGCCGACAAAATCCTTGAAGCGGATGCGGACGCAGATGCGGATTCGACCAAGTCTGAAGAAGACGAAGTTGAACAAGTGGGTGCTGAAGATGCAATGGAAGAAGTTCCGCAGCGTCGCCGCAAGAAAAAAGCCAAAACCTACAAAATTCAAGAAGTGATCAAACGCCGTCAGGTGTTGTTGGTGCAAGTGGTAAAAGAAGAGCGCGGCAACAAAGGCGCAGCGCTGACCACTTATCTTTCACTAGCGGGTCGTTATTCTGTTTTGATGCCAAACACCGCACGTGGTGGTGGCATTTCGCGCAAAATCACCAACGCAGCTGACCGCAAGCGGCTTAAACAAGTCGCCAGCGAGCTGGACGTGCAAAAAGGCATGGGCGTTATCCTGCGTACAGCAGGCGCAAGCCGTACAAAAGCTGAAGTGAAGCGCGACTTTGAATATCTCCTGCGCTTGTGGGAAAATGTGCGCAGCCTCACCCTTGAATCAAGTGCGCCATGTCTTGTTTATGAAGAAGGCAGCTTGATCAAACGCTCCATCCGCGATCTTTACAACAAAGACATTGATGAAGTTCAAGTTTCAGGCGAAGAAGCATACCGTGAAGCCAAAGACTTCATGCGCATGATCATGCCATCGCACGCCAAAAACGTACAACCTTATCGAGAAGAACAACCAATTTTCTCCCGCCACGGCGTGGAACAACAATTGGATTCAATGTTCTCACCACAGGTAACATTGCCTTCCGGCGGCTATTTGGTGATCAACCCTACTGAAGCCCTTGTTTCAGTAGACGTGAACTCTGGTAAAGCCACCAAAGAACATAATATTGAAGATACCGCTCTTCAGACAAACCTTGAGGCCGCTGCCGAACTTGCACGTCAATTGCGTTTGCGCGACATGGCCGGCCTTGTAGTTATCGATTTCATCGATATGGAAGAGAAGCGCAACATCCGTGCGGTTGAACGCAAACTTAAAGATAGTTTGAAAACTGATCGCGCGCGCATCCAAGTTGGTCGCATCTCGCACTTTGGTTTGCTTGAGATGTCGCGCCAACGCATCCGCTTTGGTGTGCTTGAAAGTTCAACCATCACCTGCCCGGTTTGTACCGGCACCGGACTTGTGCGTTCTGTCGACAGTTTAGCACTAATGGTCATGCGCGCCATCGAAGACCAAGTGATGCGTAAGCAAGGTCAATCGATCAATGTTAAGGTGCCAACTGAAGTTGCACTTTATCTGTTGAATGCAAAACGCAGCCAATTGCTTGTTCTTGAACAACGTTTTGGTTTGGCAATTGCAATT